>DASXQD010000179.1:0-7734 GCA_036493195.1 Gemmatimonadaceae bacterium
TGGGAGAAGAAGAACTCGAGCAGCTGCTCGTTCTCCAGAGCGCCCGTAGCAGGCATATCATCGCCACTCCAAGGGAGGGACGGATAAGGTACGCTTCCAAAGGGCGGAAGGCCACGCGGGCCGAGTCCCAGGGACGCGGCCCGCCTGTCCTCCGCGCTCAAAACGCCTTCTTTGGCTCACCATAAATCAGATTGTCGAGCACCACCAGGTCCTTCACCCCTCCTGCGCTGATGTCGTTGACGTCCGACGCCAGGGCGCCGGTGCCGAGCGTCACGCGCACGCGCGCGATCACCGGCTGATTGAAGCTCACACCGACGAACGAGAACCCTGCCGCGTCCGTGCGTACGGGTGCGGCGACGACACCGAGACTCGATCCGTCCTGCGCGAACAGCTCGATGGTCGTTGCGTTGGCAACGTCGACGTCGCTGAACACGATACCAAATCCACTGCTCACGGCGGGAGTAGGCTGCCCCGCAACCTGAAAGAGCACATCGAGCAGGTTGCTGCCGATTGGCGCGAAGATCTTGTTCGGGCTGAAGGCTTGGAACTGGTCTGCGTACGCCGGATTGATGTCGACGAACAGCGTCGAGTCGTTCCGAAAGCCGCTGCCGTCCGTCGTGAAGACCGCACCGACCTTGGCAACGGTATTGAAGAAGTCCGCTGGGAACGCATTCGTGTTGTCAAAGACGTTGGCGGCTGCGCCGTCCCAGTTGATCTCGCGCCGTCCCGCCGCCTGCTCCCCCGCTACCGCGCCGTTCGGGGCGCCGAGCAAGGTCCTGAATGTGGTTACGGCGTCGGTGATGTTTCCGCTCACCGAAACGACTGTACGACCAAACGGTGGGGCGCTGGAGCCGGTGGTGGCCGTGTCATTGCACGCCATCACCAGTGGAGCGACCGCCACTAAAACAAGCATGTTCCTGCGCATCTCGTTCTCCGATGTATGAGCCACGCTCGATCAGCACACTCGCACTTTCGTAGCACGTGCCTCGTCAGACCGGAGCCGCTGACGAGCGGACCTCCGGTTGCGAGAAGGCTAGGAGTCGCCTGTGGCCGAGCGAATCGGACGAGGCGGCAGATCGAAGGGAACTGTCGCGAACGCGCGTGTAGGACGCCGGACGACAGGCGCGCACGCGACTGGGGGTCAGTGACGAGCGCTGAGTGAGTCGCGCTCCAATGGCACTCCGTTCAGGAACACCGTCTCGATCGCATCGTAGGCGGAGACGTCGGTCAGTGGATTCCTCGTCAGCAGCAGCAGGTCAGCGCGCTTGCCTGTCTGGACGGAGCCCAGCGAGTCCGAGAGCCCGAGCGCCCGCGCGTTGTCGAGCGTCGCTGCGCGCAGTATCAGCCCGAGCGGTGCTCCCAGCTCGGCCCAACTCTCCAGCTCGAGCCGTCCATTCAATCCCGGCGGATTGCCGAATCCGTCGCCAGCAGGAGTGTCGCTGCCGAAGATCAGTGGAACACCATCCCGCAGCATCAGCTTGAAGGTCGCGTGAGTCCTGTCGATGATCGTTGCCAGGAGACGCTCGAATCCGGGCGAGGGAGAAGCCCGGCGATATTCGGCAAGCAGCGACTCGCGCGCCTTCACGCCTTCGGCAGAGCGCAGATACGCGATCACCGTCGACGGTAATGCCCACGCGAGTCGCGGATCATCCAGCAGTGCGGGATCGAAAAAAGCGCGCTCGCCCGCCACCACCTGGAGCGTGGGCTGCACGTGCGTCCGCGATCCCGCCGCTGCAGCGATCACCTCGCGAGCCGCCGCCGGAGGCGCGGCACTCGTCAGGGCGCCGGGCCAGATCCACAGACCATGCGCGATCACATCCGCATGTGCGTCGAGTGCGGACTGCCAACTATCGATGCTGTTCGCGTGAACCATCAGTCTCAGATCGCGCGCCGCTGCCGCCGCGCGAATGTGCCGCAGCGTCTCGGTGCGCAGGAATGGCCAATGGAAGGTGCCGAATCCCGACTCGACGAACGCCTTCACGCAGATCGCGCCCGCGTCGGCCGCGCGGGCAACAGCGCGTTGTGCGGAGTAGTCGGCCGGATTCAATGATTTCGGCCAGTGCGCTTCCTCCCGGGGCTCGTACACGAGATTCGGAAACTTTGGCGACGATGCCGGCGGTACTGTGAAGGCACCATAGCCGCCCGCGACCTTGATGCCCCGCCCGCACGAGTAGAGGCGGGGATGCAATGCGGTGGACTCGAACCACGCCTGATCGCTTGGCGAGAGGTCGAGATCGACGACGGATGTGAAGCCGAACGCGAGATACGCCCGCGGCACCTGCGCGCGATACTCCTCCCAGAGCGCGGGGTGCGCATCGATCGCATCCTCGTCGAGCGCCGCAGAGTGGCCGACGTGTACGTGCGAGTCGATCAGACCGGGAATCAGGAAGCGTCCGCTTGCATCGATCCGCCGAGTGTTTGGTCCGGCCACGAGATGTCTGCCGATGCCCACGATTCCGCCATCGCGGATCAGCACATCGCCATGGGTCAGCGGTGCATCGCGTTCCGGCGAGATGATGGTCGCATTCTCGATCATCGTGCCGTCGTCGACCGCCGAGGTGCGTGACGCGCGCTGGCTGGCGGCGACCTCACGCGCCGAGAGCCGCGCGTTGCCCCAGGAAAGCAGGAGCGCCGTCGCCACGAACACGACGAACCGAATTGTCAGCATCAGTGGATTCGTTCTTGAGAGCGGTATCGCGCACTCCGCACGGCTTCCCACGAAGAAGGTGTCAGAATCCTGCTTACCCTAGTCGCCTCGCCCAGCCGCTGACGACTTTCTCCTCCGCCGCGTCCATCCGCTCGACGGCACGATCCAGTCGTGCCCTTGCCTGCGCGTACTCCTCCGTCGTTTTCGCGCAGTCTTCATCGAGCGCCTTGCGTCGCTCGAGATATGTCCTGGAGCCCATCGGCACTGTGCTACGCTCGGTACTCGACTGGAAGCGTCTTCATTGTTTGCTCGCGGATCGCACTCTTGCCACCGGCTCCGGGCGCTGCAGCGAGTCGTGCTCGCTCGCGAGATCTTCGCGCGCGGTTTGAATCCAGCTCGTTGCCGAGTTGCCGTTCTTGGTGAGGATTGCATAACCGGCGCGACTCTCCGAATCCGCCTCCGCGAAGCGCTTCTCGCGAAGGAGCACTCGTCCCAGTCGCACGCGTCCAATTCCGGCAAGCTGATGATCCGCGGGCAGCGTCGCGGCATAGCGCGCGAGCGCATCACGAAGCAGCGCCTCCGCCCTGGAGTAATTTTTTCGCTCGAGAGCCACTCCGGACAGGTTGGACAGCGCGACACCGATCAGGTAGTGCTTGTCCTCGTACACGGAGCGATAGATCGCGAGCTCTCGCTGAAAATATCCGTCAGCCCGGTCCAGCTGGCCGAGCGACACGGCGACTCTTCCGAGCTCGTTGAGCGTGGATGCCACGCGCGGATGCACGGATCCATAGACGTGCTCCTGAATGACGAGCGCCTGCTCCAGCATGCCGGCGGCGTCGGCGTACTGCTTCTCGGACACGAGCGCGCGGCTGAGTATCGTCATTGCCGACGCCGTTTCCTGATGGTTCGGCCCGTACCATCGTGCAGTGATCTCCAGGGCCTCGCGATCGTACCGCTCGGCCTCCGCAAAGTGTCCGAGCTCCAGCTGAATGGCCCCGAGATTGATCAGATCATCGGCAACGTGCGGATGTCGTTCGCCGTACAGCCGGCGATCCATCGCGAGCACGCGCCGATTGAGCGAATCGGAAATCTCGTAATGTCCAGCGTAGAAGTGACTGTTCGCGAGCTCGGTCATGCTTCCCGCGAGATCGCGCGTCTCGCCGCCCGCGGACTGCAGGCGCACGGCATCCTCCAACACCGAGATCGCCTGGTCGTACGCGCCGCGATCTTCGAGCAGCTGTCCCAACGCCGTGGTCGCCGTCAGCAGCATTGGATCCTGGGGTGGCAGACGGCGCTTGCTGATGGCGAGCCCTTCGCGGATCAGGCGCTCCGCCTCCGCATATCTCGCTTCGGAATCTCGAAGGGAGCCGAGCGCCACGAGGCTCGCCGCGACATCGGGATGCTCGGGGCCGAGCAGCCGCCTGCGCTCTTCCAGGGCGGCTTGAAGCAGCGAGTCCGCGCGGCCGAAGTTTCCGAGCTTTTGGTAAATGCTTCCCAGTGTGACGAGAAGCTCGGACTGCATCGCCGGATCGCCATCGAGACTCTTCGCCTCTTGCATGCCGCGGTCGATGAGCGTCAAAACGCGAAGACTGTCTGCGGGGCCGGCGTCCGCGTCGCCGCCCTGGAAGAGATTCATCATGAAGCGCTGAATGCGCATCGTGCGCTCCGCCTCCGCGAGCGCGGCGTTCCGGGCAGTCGCGAGACGCACGGTATAGAAGACGGTGAGCGCGACGACGATCATGAGCGTGGCGAGCGCCGCCGACAGGGCGCGCGAATTTCGTCGTGCGAACTTTCCAACCCGATAGCCGGCGCTGTCAGGCCGCGCCTCGAGCGGCTCTCCCCCGAGATAGTGATCGATGTCCCGCGCCAGCGCCTCGACCGAGCGGTACCTGCGCTGCGGATCCTTGTGAATCGCGCGAAGACACAAGACGTCGAGATCGGCCCACGCGGTCTTGCTCACGGAGGGAATGCGAGTCTCCGCGCTCGACACCGAGGCGATGCGTCGCGCGACCGCCGATGGCTTCACCGGCTCGTGCTCGACGATCATCGCTTCCGCTTCGGCAGGAGACCGGTGCGCGAGGTCGAAGGGCAGCCTGCCCGTCAACAGCTCGTACAACACCACGCCCAGCGAGTAGACATCGCTCAGCACCCCCGCGGATCCACCGCGCATCTGCTCCGGCGCGGCGTACGCGGGAGTCATGAGCCGCAAACCCGTGAGCGTCGGATTCGCATGCTGATCGAGTGTGTCGAGCTGTTTGGCGATGCCGAAGTCGAGCAGCTTCACGGCGCCCTCGCTGCTCACGAGGATGTTCGACGGCTTCAGGTCCCGATGGATGATGAGATGCCGATGCGCGTGTTGCACGGCCTCGCACACCGCGCGAAAAAGCGTGAGCCGTTCAGCGATGGTGCATGCATGCGCAGTGCAGTAGTCGGTGAGTGGTACGCCTTCCACGTACTCCATCACGAACCATGGAGTGCCGTCGGGGAGGGCATCCGCATCGTACAGCCGCGCGATCGACGGATGATTGAGTTGCGCGAGCGTGCGCTGCTCGTTCGCGAAGCGCTCGCGCCGAGCGGGTGAGAGCCAGGCGTCGCGCAGAATCTTTATCGCCGCCAGACTTCCCAGGTCATCTCGCTCGGCCAGATACACCACGCCCATGCCGCCCTCGCCGAGCACGTGCTTCACGCGATAGCGGCCGAACTCCTCGATCGGAAGCGCAGCGTGTTTGCCCCTGGCGAGTAGTTGCTCCGCGACGTGAGCCACGTCGCGATCGAGCAGTGGGTGCTCCCTGGCATCCTCCTCGAGCATCGACAGCACATCGGCCTTGAGCTGCGCATCGGATCCGCATGCGCTCTCGACGAACTCGCGTCGCGCAGGCTCCTCGAGATCGCTCGCGCCATGGAACACGTACTGCATCCGCTCCCAGCGCGTGGCGTCCATGATCGTGACAGTATGGGACGATGGCCGCGCGCTCAGCGAGCCTTGTGAAGCTCGTGTGCGAGCCATGCCTTGGCCGCACGCCAGTCCCGCACGATCGTGGCTTCGGATACCTCCAGCAGCTCCGCCGTTTCGGTGATGTCGAGACCGCCGAAAAATCGGCTCTCCACCATCAGCGCCTGGCGCGGATGCGCGAGATGCAGCTCCTCGAGCGCCGCGTCGAGCGCGAGAAATTCATCCGCGTGGCTCGTGGCCGGCGTGGTGGCCGCCAGTGCGTCGTCGAATGTCACGAATGCCATATCGGCGCCGCGCTTCTCGGCGGAGTGGCGGCGCGCAGCTTCGACGAGCACCTGGCGCATCGCGCGGGCAGCGATGCGCTTGAAGTGCAGCGGCGATGCCACCTCGGCGGGCGGTGAGCTCGCGAGCTTGAGCCATGCCTCGTTGACGAGCATGGTCGGGCTGAGCGTCGCGCCGGGATCGCTGCGCCGAACGCTCGAGGCGAGCCGGCGCAGCTCCTCGTACGTCACGCTGAAGAGAAGGTCGAGCTCTCTCCGTTCCCCGGTGATCTCGCGTGGAGGCTGCGCTTCGCGTGGCCGTGCGTGCTGTGTGCCTTCTGCCATGACGGGATTCTCCGCGCCATTGCGCAATGTCATGCAGGATCGCCGAGCACAGGATCGGGCTCGGGCGCTCCGAGGAGCATCAGGTCCGGAGCCCACGCTAATACGGACTCGTGGGCGGTGCAACAGCGCCTGACCAACAGGGCAACGGGCTGTCGAGCGGGTGTCGAGCGGAAAGCAGCGCGAGCGATCAGCGAAACATGCGGTTCCAACGCCTACCAGGGTGACTCAGATGAATGTGAACTTGAGCAAGTTCAGCCTCGCCGATACGAATGCCCAGCAAGTGGTTGGTGTGTTGAAGGCGACCGGTTCCACCGATCCCGATGTGCTGTACGCCGCCAAGGAGGAGTACGGATCGACATTCGCCACCCAGCGCTTTCAGGGGATGGGGCTGCTGATCACGGGCGCACTCAGCTGCCTCACGATCCTGCTCGCTGTCATCGGCGTGCCGGTCGCGATTTTCGGCTGGTGGCTCTGGCAGAAGGGGAAGCGGAACATCGCGCTGGTGGAAGCCTCCTACGCGAACTATCTCGCGTCGCTCAAGCCGGCTGCCGCACCGCTCGCGTCGTGAGCACAACGTCGTGAGCACAAAATCGTGAGCGGAGCTCCAGCGGTGGAACGCGATCGTGCGTATATGCAGCGCGACGAGGCATTGCCTGCTCTTCGCGCGTACGCGCTCGCGTTTTTTGCCAATTCGCCACCACAGGAGCTTGACGATGCGTCAGATACCGCTCACGATACCGCTCGCAGTACCGAGAGGTGCATTCACCTCGATTGCAACGCTTTCCGCTACGCTGCTGGCGCTCGCCGGATGTGCGAAGCACGACAACTCTGCCGCCACACAGGACTCGACCGCTTCATCGAGCAGCTCGACATCCACCGCGACGACGGCTCCGGATACGTCCTCAGCGGCGCCTGCGGACATCACGCCGGTGCGTGGCTCCCTCGCCAGCGTGAGCGACAGCGCGATCACGGTGACCACGTCCACGGGCGATGTACACATCGTGGTGCAGCCGCCGCTGCGCGTGTTCGGGCGAGCGTCGGCCAAGCTGTCGGATGTGAAGCCGAGCTCCTTCGTGGGCGTGACGTCGGTTGCGCAGCCGGACGGCAGCCAGCGTGCAACGGAGATTCACATTTTTCCGGAGGAGCTGCGAGGCACCGGAGAAGGGAGCTATCTGATGACGCCGAAGGGCGGCGCAGATAGCAGCCAGAAGAAGAGCACGATGACGAATGGCACGGTGTCCGCCGCACCGAAGGCGGGCGGGCCTCCGCGCATGACCAACGGCACGATCGCCAGCCAGAACACCGGCAAGATCACCGTGAATTATCGTGGCGGTTCGCAAACGATCACGGTGCCGCCGAACGTCTCCGTGACATCGCTCGCGCCGGTGAGCACGAAACTGTCGAAGGGCACGAGAGTGGTGGTGCTAGGGCTGAAGCAGCCGGATGGAACGATGAAGGCGTCGAACCTGGTGGTGGCGGATTCGACGAAAGGCAAGAAGTAGCTTTTTCTATGTGGTGATCTCAACCGG
>DASXQD010000180.1:0-6285 GCA_036493195.1 Gemmatimonadaceae bacterium
CCACTGCCTCGAAGTATGGTGCCCGCTCCACCCACTCTCCAGTGGGAATCTGATCGATGAGATTCTCTCCCGCGTGGTACGGATCGGGAGCTATCCGCTGCCGCTGCGTCTCGAAGACCTCGAATCCCGGATTGAGCGCCGCCTGCAGCTCGGGAACGCGCGCTGCGTTCGGGAGATCGCGTTTGTTGTACTGGATCACGAACGGCATCGTCGAAAGATCGTACCCGTACTCCTGCATGTTCTCGTACAGGTTCTGCATCGCTTCCTGGTTCGCCTCCATTCGCTCCACCTGCGAATCGGCCACGAACACGATCCCGTCCACGCTCTTCAGAATCAGCTTCCGGCTCGCGTTGTAGTATACCTGGCCGGGCACCGTGTAGAGATGGAAACGCGTCTTGAAGCCGCGAATCGTCCCGAGGTCCACAGGGAGGAAATCGAAGAAGAGGGTGCGCTCGGTCTCCGTTGCGAGCGAGATGAGCTTCCCGCGCGTATTCGGCTGCACGCGTCCGTACACGTGCTCGAGATTCGTGGTCTTGCCGCCCAGACCGGGACCGTAGTACACGATCTTGCAGCTGATCTCACGGGCGGCGTAGTTGATCATCGACATGGTCGTGTCCCTTACTGAAACAGTCGATCGATCTCATCCTCGGCGCCCGCCAGGATGTTCGGCTGATGCATGGTGTCGCGCGCCCGCTGGAACATCGCGGTGAAGAGGCGGGCGAGCTCCTCCACCGTCCCCTTCACCTTCAGCCGCACGAGTCCGAGCGTCGTGCGATTGTCGAACAGGACCACGAGAATGACGCGCCGCGCGATGTCGACGAGATACATCGACTCCTGCTCGCCCTGATGGAAGAGGGAGCTGAACTCCGTTTCACCGATGAGCCGCGCGAGCTGGTCGTTCGCGCTGAAGTCGGCGGCAGTGAGCGTGGCGAACGACGTGGGGTCGAAGCGCGGCTGCTCGCCGACGGTGGCGACGAGCTGCCCGGAGCGATCGACGAGCATCGCGCAGCGGGCATTGCTGTCGTACAAGAACTGCTGGAGCGATCGCATGATCGCTCCGAGGTCATCTTCGGTGAATGACCAGCTGGCAGCACCAACGGGCATTAAGGGTCCTTCAGACGAGGGACTGTTCCATTCGGCGCAAAAGACGCTCGCCACGACGGCGCAGCCTGGGACTCCGCTCCCACGCTACGTAGTCACGCAGTAGCACCACGTTCTGGGCACTCGTCTCTCCATCGATGTGCCCCAGGGCCGCCAAACGGCGCCAGGCGCTCTGACTGAACAGGTTGTATCTGTCGCGGTGGGTCTGTTGAGTCCAGACGATTAAACCCACCACAACGCCACCGGCGAAGCCGGCTCCCACGGCCCTCCAGCTGACCCGTGCCATTACATCTCCCGTCGTGCGGAAAGTGCCTGAGCGATGGTCACCCCGTCCGCGTACTCGAGATCCCCGCCCACCGGGATTCCGCGCGCAATGCGCGAGATCACCGGAACGTGCGTCGCAAGCTGTCGTTGCACGTATAGCGCCGTGGCTTCGCCTTCCAGGCTGGGATTGGTCGCGATGATCACCTCGCGCACGGCTCCCTGGGTCACCCGGTTGACGAGCTGCTCGACATTGAGATCTTCCGGCCCCACACCGTCGAGCGGCGACAAGCGGCCATTGAGCACGTGATAGACTCCGCGGAATTCACCGGCGCGCTCGATCGCACCGATGTCACTCGCCTCTTCGACGACGCAGACCACCCCATGATCACGGCGTGTATCCGCGCAGATGTCGCACGGGTCGTCTTCCGTGAGATTCGCACAGATCGAACAGCGGTGCACCCGATCGGCGAGGCCGCCCAGCGCATCGGCCAGCCGCCGGCTCTGCTCCGGCGGTTGGCGAAGCAGGTGGTACGTGAGTCGAAGCGCCGTCTTACGCCCGATCCCCGGCAGCCGCGACAGCTCGGTTGCCAGCTCGTCGATCGCGGACATCAGAAGGGCAGCTTGAACGGCAGGTTCATGCCACCGGTGAGCTTCTGCATTTCGTCCTGCGCGGCCGCCGCAGCTTTCTTCTGCACCTCGGTGACCGCCACCAGCACGAGATCCTCGAGCATCTCCACATCCGCCGGATTCACGGCGGCCGGATCGATCTGAATGCGCTTGATCTGCCCCTTGCCGTCGGCGGTGGCCGTGACCATTCCGCCGCCGCTCGTCGCCGTGAGGGTGAGCTTTTCCATCTCTTCCTGCATCTGCTGCAAGCGCCCCTGCATCTGCTGCGCCTGCTGAATCATCTTCATGAAATCAGCCATGATATCCCGAAGAAAAGTGGCCTGCGAAGCCGCAAGCTACCGTGTGTGAGACTCGCGCCACAACGCGCGCGCGCTTCAATCCATCAGCTCGAGATCCAGCTCGCGCACTGCGGCATCGAGGGCCGGATCCCGCCGCCGCAGCGACGAGAGCCGCTCCGCCTTCACGGCCTCTGCCGTGAGTCGGCGCGTCGCGCCCTCGCGCGGCGGCGGCGTGAATGGCACGCGCACCTGAATGCGCGTCGCGCCTTCGAGCTCGGCGCCGATCGCCTGCAGGAGCTCGCGCGCGCCGTTCGTGATCGGCGCATCGATGTTCTCGACCTCGGGCGCGACCTCGAACGTGATCTCGCCCGCCGGTGAGACCTCGCCGGGCGTCGCGTGCTCGAGCGCGGCCACGAGCGTCAACCGACCATCGGCACGCAACCGCGCGAGAATGGCCTCCCAGCGCTCGCGCAGGGCAGCGACGGAAAGGGGCGGACGCGCGGTACCTTGCGACGCTGCCGGCGGCGTGATGGCGGCCGTGGACGCGCTTTCGCGCGGTGTGCGCGCAGGCGCGGGCGCCGGTGCGCGCGGCGTGGGTCGCGGCGCGGCGCGACTGCCGCCATCCTCGCCTCCGCCAGCGTCCGGACCGAGGCCGCGCAGCACCTCTTCCAGCGACACCGTACGATCCATCAGCGCAAAGCGCACGAGCATCGTCTCGACCAGCATCTGCTGCTGTCCGCTGCGACGAAAGCGCGGCTCGAGCTCCGTGATCGCGCTCAGCATGCGCAACAGGTCGCCCGGCGCGAGCTGTTCCGCACGCGCACCGAGCTCCTCGCGCGTGCGGTCGGAGAGCTCGGCGAGCCCGCCGGTCTCATCTCCCAAGGCCAGCGCGAGCGCCGCGCGGACGATGTCCGCGAGCCCGCCCAGAAACGCACCGAGATCGGCGCCCGCGTCCACGAGCCGTGCGACGGCGGGAAAGATTGCGGCGGCATTGCGCGTCGCGATCAGATCGTAGATCGCGAGATACTCGTCTTCCGCTATCAACCCGAGCGCCTCGCGCACGCGCTCGGCCGTGAGCACGCCTTCGCCCAGCGAGAGCGTCTGGTCCGTGAGGCTGAGCGCGTCGCGCATCGAGCCATCCGCCGCGCGCGCGAGCATCGCGAGCGCGTCGGGCGTGGCCTGCACGTTCTCCGTCTCGAGCACCGCCGCGAGACGCGCGCGCACGTCGGCCGGTCCGATGCGCTTGAAATCGAAGCGCTGCAGACGACTCAGCACGGGCGCGGCGGCCTGCGCGATCTTCTGCGGCTCGGTGGTGGCGAACACGAACACGACGCGCGGCGGCGGCTCCTCGAGCACCTTGAGCAGCGCGTTCCACGCCTCGCGCGTGAGCATGTGCGCCTCGTCGACGATGTACACCTTGTAGTGATCGTCGCCCGAGGGCGCGTACATCGCGCGCTCGCGAAGATCGCGCGCGTCGTCGACGCCACGGTTCGATGCCGCATCGATCTCGACGACATCGAGACTCGTGCTCCCGGTCCAGATGCGCTGGCAGCTCGTGCACACGCCGCACGGCTCGCCGTCGCTCGCCTTGTTCTCGCAGTTGAGCGCCATCGCGAGCACGCGCGCGAGCGTGGTCTTTCCCACACCGCGCGGGCCACACATCAGATAGCCGTGCGCCACGCGCCCGCGGGCGATCGCACCCTTGAGCGTGTTGCTGACGTGCGACTGGACCGCGACGTCGGCAAAGCGTTTCGGACGATACTTGCGCGCGAGCGAGATGTACATGGCGGCGGATAATGCGACGAGAGCCCGGCGGTCTGCCCGCCGGGCTCTCGTCGACCGGTTCACTGCTCTGAGATCGCGCGAAGCTGCCGCTCGGTAAAACGCTCAGCGGTTCGCGCGATATCCCAGGTCTGACGAGGCGAGGAACGGCACCTCATGCCGCTGCTACCTTTCGGTCCTGACGGAGTTAGAGGGCGAACTTCCCTCGGGACCTGGGACGACCGAAATATACGCCGCAGCGAGTGGCGCGACAATAATCGTGTCGCGCCGGAGCACTCGCGTTGCAGGGTGCGTCAAGGCTTCTGCTTTACCTTGACTTTCGGCACCGTCACGCTCGTCGTCTCCTTCTTCACCTCTACTTTCGGTGTGACCGTCGTAACCGTCTCCTTCGATGTTTCGACCGTCGGCATCTTGACGGTATCGGTCTGCGTCGTGACATGAGGCGTCTCGACCTCGACATCACCGTTCGACGTCTTCTTGCATCCGGCGAGCACGCCGCCGGCCAGCACGAGCACCACGAGGACTTTCTTCACGTCTGCCAGCTCCAGTGGAGGTCGCAACTCGAGGAAGCAACCTTCGAGCCAACCTCAGCTTTCAATGACTGATCACGCGACCGCGTATGCGGGCTTGATGGTGACGGTATTCACCTGCCTGCGGAGCAGCAGCATCGGAACCAGCGTCACGAACGCGATCGCCGCGAGCGACAGCAGACCTGTGTGGTAGCTTCCCGAAGCATCCCGCGTGACGCCCCAGAAATACGGGCCGATGAACGACCCGAGATTGGCAACCGAATTGATCGCGGCGGCGCCCACGGCGAGTAACCGGATGTGAATGGCTTCGGGCCAGAGCATGGTGAGCGACGATGCGACGGATGGCCATGCCGCCGCAAAAACGAAGTACGCGAGGATCACGATCGACGCCGACGGCGCGAACGCCATGCCGAGAAATGCGCCTCCCATGAGCGTCGTCCCGGTCAGAATGGGACCGAATCGATCCCCGCGTTTATCGGAAAAGCGCCCGGAAAACAGTGTCCCGATGGCGGCGAGAATCCCGCCAAATCCGACCAGGTATCCAACCTCGGCGGCACTGAGCGTCGTCAACTCCTTCAAGACCAGCGGCGCCGAGAGGGTGAACGTGATGCTGCAGAACAGCACCAGAAAGCCGATCAGGCTGAACTGCAGCACGAGCGGGTGGCGTAACGCGGACACGACATTGTGGCTGACGGGCTCACCGATCGCCGCTGCTTCCAGCGCGAGCTGCCCCTCCATCCACCCGCTTTCAGCCTCGCTCAGCCAACGTGCGCTTGTCGGCGTATCGGGAAGCCACCCCAGAATGACGACGCCCATCACAACAGCCGGCAGCCCCTCGACCAGAAACAGCCACTGCCATCCCTTCAGATGCGAATGGCCACTCAACCCGAGCAGCACGCCCGCGAGGCTCCCCATGACGATCGACGAGAGCGGAACGGCAGCGTAGAAGATGCTGAACGCACGACCGCGATGACTGCGCGGATACCACTGCGACAGATAGTAGACGACGCCCGGAAAGAATCCCGCCTCCGCGACGCCGAGCAGGAATCGCACGACGTAGAATTGTGTCGGCGTCCCGACGAACATCATGCTGGTGCCGAGCAATCCCCACGTGATCATGATCCGTGCGATCCAGCGTCGAGCACCGAAGCGGGCGAGCAGGACGTTCGACGGTACTTCGAACAGTGCGTAGCCCAGAAAGAACAACCCGCCGCCAAGCCCGTACACCGTTGCGCTGAAACCGAGATCCACGTTCATCTGGAGCGCGGCAAAGCCGATGTTCACCCGGTCCATCAGCGCGCAGATGTAGGCGAGCACGAGGAGCGGCAGGATGTGCCACGAAGCCTTGGCCAGCGCGGAGCGCGCCACCTCGGGAACCGGCGATTGGGCGACACGCATCGGATCCGTTCTCCCGGCAGGAGGATCTGGCGATCGAGCTGATCCCCAGTCTCAGCTTTCGAAACGCTCGCGCTGCAAGCGGCGCGTGCGCCGGAGCTCGTACACCTGCCCCACCTCGCCGCCCAGAATGAAGATCAGCGCGGCGTAATACACCCAGAACACCGCGATCACGATGCCGTACAGCGTGCCCGCGTACAGGCTTCCAGGATTGAACGAGCCAATGTACGACGTGAAGAGCTGCTTCGCGAGCTCGAACAGAACGCTCGTGAACAGCGCGCCGACCAGCGCCGGCTCCCACCGAATTC
>DASXQD010000181.1:0-6533 GCA_036493195.1 Gemmatimonadaceae bacterium
CACGATGAGGTACAGCCCGATGATCGCGACGAACGCGAGTCCTGCGCCGCCTCCGATGACCTTCGCGATCGAGTATCCGCCGAACGTCTCGCCCTTCGGCAGCGACGGATCGAGCGTCGCGAGCGCCATGAGCAGCAGCACGCAGGTCGCGTCGAAGATCCGATCCACCGCGAGCGATGCGAATGCCGCTGAGAAGGGCACTCGCTTCGTCTCGCGCGACAGTGCGAACGCGCGCGCGAGCTCGCCCGCGCGGGCGGGAAGCACGTTGTTGCCCATCATCCCGATCGCGATCGCGCGCCAGAGGATCCCGAGTGGCAGTTTCTCGGCAACCGGCGAGAGGATGATCCGCCAGCGCGGCGCGCGCAGCGGAAAGATCAGCGTTCCGGCGACGCACGAACCCAGGAGATACCACGGATTGGCGTGGCGAATGTGCAGCCACACGAGCTCGAAGCTGATGCCGTGGAGGGCCCACGCGAGAAAGCCGACGCCGACGACAGCGCCGAGGAGACTACGCCATTGCTTGCGCACGACTAATCGGCGATCGCGAGATCGAGCAGGTCGAAGAGCTCCTCGATCGTCTCACGGGGCGGCGTACGCTCGGCCAGCATCTCGGACTTGAGCTCTCGCGCACGATCGAGTGCGGCCTTGCCGCGATAGAGCAGCGATTCGATCGGGACGATCGCTTCGTCCGGCAGCACGACGGGCGTGCTGAGCGGCGTCGTTTCGAGCGCGCCGAAGGCAGCGATGCCGTTCTGCAGGTAGTCGTGCAGCTGCCGGCCCGTTGGCGTGCGCGTGGCGGGTTGCCGCTGCGCGTCCGGATGCGGCACCGGCTCCGGCGCCCGCGCGATCGGGATCGCGCTGACCGGGATCGCGCTGAGCGGTGTGGGTGTGCGCAGGATCGCGGCGACTTCGGCATCGGCGAGCGGCGTGGGCGTTGGCCCGCCGCGAATCCCGGGCAGCGGCGCGCGCGGTGCGGCGAGGCGCTCCAGTCCGCGCGCGACTTCCTCCGGGCGCGTGGCCGGATTTGCGAGCATCGACGCGGCGCGATCGAGCGCCTCCATCTGCGCATCGTTCAGCGTTGCGACACGAACGCTCCACTCGGCGGCGAAGCGCGCCACCTGCTTCTCGCCGAACGAGTTCGCGGCGCTGCCGAGCGCGCGCAGGGCGCCGCGCAGCTCGCGCTGATTTCGCTCACGCTGTTCCGGAGCGCGATTCGCGCGCGCCTGCGCGACGACGCCGCGCAGATGCTCGGCGAGGCTCACCACCTCGAGACGAAAGCGCTCGGCCGCACTCGTTGGCGGTTGCGCCGCGGTGGTCAGAATGTGCGGACCTTCATCGTCGTGAAAGAGCTGCGCGATCGGCACGATGCGATCGGCGCGCCCCGCCTCAGGCTCCGCCGCCGCGAGCGCGGCCTTGAACGAGGCGAGCTCCGGGATCTCGTCCGGCGCGCGGCCGCGCGACGCGATGTCGCGCGCGACCCGGCGAAGAATCGCGGCGGATGCCGTGAGCAATGTCTTCTGTTTCGTCGTGGGAGTCTGAATGGAGCTGAGCTCGAGCGTCTTGAGCGTGTTCTCGACGGCCTCCACGACTTCACCGAGCGCGGGGATGTCCTTCAGCTCCGCCACGCCGCGCAAGGCGCGAACGCGCTCTGCTGGATGCGCGCGCGCGGTGGGATCGTCCGCCGCGCTGACGAGATGGTCGAGCGCACGCGCGAGCTCGGCGGACTCGGTGGCGAGAAAGGAGAGAGCGCCCGAGGGCTGGCTCTGCGACGGTGTCGCAAGAGCGTTGACGGATGCCGGCACGAGCCTGCCGAGCTCCTCCAGCCGCGTCCGAACGCGGGCGCTCTCGTCGGCACCCGGCGTGCGGATCGCACGCACGAGAATGCGCAGATCGTCGATCGCGGACACGACCACGCCGCTGAGCGCGACGTCCCAATTGAGCGCACGATTGCGGAGCGCGCGCGCGAGTCGCTCGAGCGCGCTGGAGAGGTCGGCGATGCCCGTCTGGCGAGACATCGTCGCGCTTCCCCGCAGGTTGCGCGCGTAGCGGCCGAATGCGCTCGCGTCGGGTCCATCGTCGCCGGAGGCCGTGACGAGCGAATCGAGACGATCGATGTAATCGGTCGCCTCCAGCACGAAGAAGTGCAGCAGTCCATCGGGCGACGTCATCTCGGCTCCGCTCATGTGCGCTCGGGCAAGCTAGGCCTTCTCGTCCGACTGGTCAACGCGCTGTCTGCCTGGCGGAGACCATCGCCTCGCGCATTTCCGCGATCGACTGCGCCAGTCCAACGAAGATTGCGCGGCTAACGATCGAGTGTCCGATGTTGAGCTCCTCAATGGCGGCGATCGCCGCGACTGGGCCTACGTTGCGAACGGTGAGTCCATGTCCTGCGTGTACGGCGAGGCTGAGCGAGCGACCCAGCTCCGCCGCGTCGACTAGTGCCCGCAGCGACTTGGCATTCGACGGATCGTGCGCGTACGTGCCCGTGTGCAGCTCGATCGCATCCGCACCCAGATCACGGGAGCGCTGGACCGCGCCCGCATCCGGATCGATGAATAGACTGGTACGCACCCCTGCGCGTTTCAAGCGCGCGAGCCCATCGCGGAGCTTCGCCGGCTCCCTGGCGACATCCAGCCCGCCTTCCGTCGTCACTTCCTCGCGGCGCTCGGGTACGAGTGTGATCTGGTACGGCCTCAGTCGCTCGGCGATCGAGAGCATCTCGCCGGTGAGCGCCATCTCGAGATTGAAGACCGTACGAACGGAGCTTGCGATTTTGATGATGTCGTCGTCCTGCATATGCCGGCGGTCTTCACGCAAATGCGCGGTGATCCCTTCGGCGCCCGCATCTTCGCAGAGCGCGGCGGCGGCTACGGGGTCCGGCTCGTCGGTTCGTCGCGCCTGGCGAAGCGTCGCGACGTGATCGACGTTTATGTAGAGGCGCTGGTGAGTTGCTGGCATGTCCACACGTAGTTAGGTTCGCCCACGACGACAGCGGAGAATTCGGTGAGTCGCTTAAAGGTGATCACGATTGCGGCAGGCGTGTCGATCGCCATGGCCGCGTGCAGCACGGGGGGAGGCGGCAGTGTTGGCGGCGGAGGCGGCGGTCAGATGACGGGCGCGGCGTCCTCGCATCTGGCGGTCGAGCAGTTTCTCGCGGCAGCGCGCGCGCAGGATCTGCAGGCCTTCTCGGCCATCTGGGGAAGCGAGCGCGGTGCGGCTCGCGATGTGGTCGACCGATCGCAGCTCGAGAAACGCGAGCTCACGATGATGTGTTATCTGACGCACGACAGGTTCGAGATCAGCGGCGACATCACGCCCAAGCCGGGTGAGCACGACTACACGGTGGAGCTCACGCGCGGCACGCAGACGCGCGAGACCAAGATGACCACAGTGCAGGGACCGTCCGACCGATGGTACGTGCTCGACGTTCAGCTGGCCCCGCTGCAGGACCTCTGTTCGCAGAAACAGCGGCAATAACACACGGGAACGGGGGGCCGCGTCCACGCGTTAATCCTCGGTGAGCTCGATGAGCACACCGCCGGTGGATGCCGGGTGGAGAAAAGCGATTTTTTTTCCCTCCGCGCCTACACGTGGCACCTCGTCGATCAGCTTGATTCCCTTGGCGCGGCAACGGGCGAGGGTGTCATCCAGATCGTGAACGGCAAAGCAGATGTGATGAATGCCTGGGCCGCGGCGATCGATGAACCGCGAAATCGGAGAGTCGGCCGCGTTGGACTCGAGTAGCTCGATGAGTGACTCGCCAGCCGCAAGACCGGCAATGCGAGCACCATCGGAGTCTTCGAGTGGATGGTCGTCGAGGCCCAGGAGCTCTCGATAGAATGGAAGCAGCTCGTCGATCGCGCGTACGGCGATTCCAACGTGCGCGATGCGTGCTCCACGACGAGTGCTGGGTGGCATGAGAATCGCGCTCCATGACTGGTGTGAGCGCACAATTTAACGTGGGGCAGCGCTCTCGCGAGGCCCGTTGTGGAGGATGAAGCATGTCGAACGCGTTGGCAGTAACGGATGCCACTTTCGAGAAGGAAGTAGAGAAGAGCGAGGGGCTCGTGGTCGTCGATTTCTGGGCGGCCTGGTGCGGTCCCTGTCGCATGATCGGTCCGGTGCTCGACGAGCTGGCCAAGGAATACGCGGGCAAGGTGAAGGTGACGAAGGTGGATGTGGATGCGAATCAGAAGTCGGCGATTCGCTTCAACGTCCGCTCGATCCCGCTCGTCCTGTTCTTCAAGAACGGCAAGGTGGTGGACACGATTCTCGGCGCGCACCCGAAGCGCGAGTACGAGTCGAAGCTGAAGCATCATCTGGCGACACCGGCGGCTGCTCCAAGCGCGACCACCGCGTAACTACGAAGCCTGATCGCGGCCGCCGCTTCCACGTGGTGGCCCGACGCTGCACTTTGCGGGTCCGGCGCATCATCGCGCCGGACCCGCGTTTCTTCCGGATGGGTGGACATGAGCAACGCGCCGGGGATGCTCTACATCGTCTCGACGCCCATCGGCAATCTGGGCGACATCACCGCGCGCGCGATCGAAACGCTGCAGCAGGTAGACGTGGTGCTCGCCGAAGACACGCGCCACTCGCGCCCGCTGCTCGAGCGCTTCGAGATTGCGACACCGCTGCTCTCCTATCACGAGCACAATGAAGCGCGAACGGCCCACGCGCTCGTGGCGCGGATGGTCGCGGGCGAGTCGATGGCGCTCATCTCGGATGCGGGAACGCCGCTGCTCTCCGATCCGGGCGCGCGCCTCGTGGCGGCGGCAATCGAGGCGGACGTGCGTGTGGTGCCGATCCCGGGCCCGTCCGCGCTGCTCTCCGCGCTCGTCGCGAGCGGGATCTCCGCGGGTCGGTTCACGTTCTTCGGCTTCCTCGAGCGAAAGGGCGCGGAACGCGCGCGTGCGCTCACGGAGATTGCGTCGCTTGCACATACGGCTGTGCTCTACGAGGCGGCGCCGCGCGTTGCGCACACGCTGCGGGATCTGTCGGATGCAGGCGGCGGCGACCGGCTGGGGTCGGTGGCGCGCGAGCTGACCAAGCAATTCGAGGAGGTACGCCGGGGAACGCTCCGCGAGCTGGCGGCGTACTATGAGGGATCGCCTCCACGCGGCGAGGTGGTGATCGTGATCGAAGGCGCGCAAACACCCGAGCCGGATGAGCGCGTCGCGCGCGAGCAGGCGCGCGCACTGCGGGCGGCGGGGATCAGCGCCCGCGACATCGCACGCACGCTCGTTGCCGAGCAGGGAATCGCCCGGAACGTCGCGTACCGCCTGGCACAGGAAGAGGATTGATCGGGCGCCCGACGCCTGCGGCCGTAGCTACCTTGGGATTCATGACCATTCGCCGATCGCTCTTCAGAAACTCCGCTGCACTGCTGCTCGCGGTATCGCTCACTGCCTCGGTGACGGCTGCGCGCACGCCTCGCATGACCGTGGCGCGCCTCCAGTACGACGGCGGGGGCGACTGGTACGCGAATCCGTCCAGTATCCCGAATCTGCTCGCGGCGATCGCCGCACGCACCACGCTGCCGGTCTCGCGCACCGAGGCGCGCGTCACGCTGATGGATGATCGCCTGTGGGACTATCCGTTCATCCACATGACGGGACACGGGAACGTGCACTTCTCGGATGAGGAGATCGTTCGGCTGCGCGACTATCTCGAGCACGGCGGCTTTCTGCACGCGGACGACAACTACGGCCTCGATCCGAGCTTTCGCCGGGAGATCGCGCGGGTGTTCCCCGATCGCCCACTGGTGGAGGTGCCGCTCTCGCACCCGATCTACCATATCGTGTACGATTTTCCGAAGGGCCTTCCGAAGATCCACGTGCACGATGGCAAGCCGGCGCAAGGCTTCGGGATTTTCATTGGCGACCGCCTCGTGGTGTACTACAGCTTCTCGAGCGATCTCGGAAACGGCTGGGAGGACACCGAGGTCTATCATGATCCACCGGCGCTGCACGAGGCGGCGTTGCGCATGGGCGTGAATCTCTTCGTGTACGCGGTGACGAGCCGCCCCGTCTCGTGACGCTCACGTGACGCTCCGGCATCTCGTCGCGCGCGAGCGCTTTCGCCTCGTCGCCACCATGGGCGCGCGCGGCGCGGCATTCTCGATCGGTGCCGCCGCGCTGCTGATCGGCCTCGCCGCATTCTGGCTCGGCGACGCTCGCTGGATCAGCGAGCCGGCCGCGCCGGCGCTCGCCTGGATGATCGTGCTGCTCGCGATCGGAGCGCCCCTCGCGTGGACGATCGTGCACGTGCGGCGTGCGGCGACTCCGGCCAAGGTCGCGCACGCGATCGAGCGCGAGCGCGCGTTGCGCGACGGCTCGCTGCGCGGGGCGCTCGAGGTGGAGGGCCAGGGCGCCTTCGGAAGGCGGGCTGCGGCGGCGCTCGGATCATCGCTCGAGTCACACCGCGGCGCGCTCGCACCGCTGCTGCTGCGCGGCGCGCTGGTCACGAGCGCGGGAGCGGCGGTCTGCGCGCTGCTCGCGCTCGTGCTGCTGGGCGGCGCGCGCCGCAACGCG
>DASXQD010000182.1:0-2844 GCA_036493195.1 Gemmatimonadaceae bacterium
GACGAGCCCGACAGCCAGCGCGTCGCCATCACCGTTCCCGACTCGATGATCGACGTCTCGAACGGACGGCTCCGCAGCACGACGCACAACGCCGACGGCACCACCACGTACGAGTGGTTCGTCACGTCGCCGATCAACAACTACGATGTGGCCGTCAACGCCGGCAGCTACGCGCACTACAGCGACACGTACGATGGCGAGGGCGGAAAGCTCACGCTCGACTTCTGGCCGCTTGCCTATCATCTCGAGGCCGCGAAGAAGCAGTGGGCACAGGTGCGCCCGATGCTCGCGTGCTTCGAGCACTGGTTCGGTCCGTACCCGTGGTACGCCGACGGGTACAAGCTCGTCGAGGCGCCGCACCTCGGCATGGAGCATCAGTCCGCCGTCGCCTACGGCAATCACTTTCACAACGGCTATCTCGGCCGCGACCTCTCGCACACGGGACTCGGGCTCGGCTGGGACTTCATCATCGTGCACGAGAGCGCGCACGAATGGTTCGGCAACAGCATCACGACGAAAGACATCGCCGACTCGTGGGTGCACGAGGGATTCGCGAACTACGCCGAGTCGCTGTACGAGGAGTGCAAGGATGGAAAGGAGGCGGGCGCACGCTACGTGATCGGCGTACGCGAGAACGTCAAGAACGACGCGCCGATCGTCTCACAGTATGGCCTGAATCGCGAAGGCTCCGCCGACATGTACTACAAGGGCGGCAACATGCTCCACACCATTCGCCAGCTCGTGGGAGATGACGAGAAGTGGCGGTCCATTCTGCGCGGGCTCAACAAGACCTTCCGGCATCAGACCGTCACCGGCAAGCAGATCGAGAATTACATCAGCGCGCATGCCGGCATCGACCTGAGCAAGGTGTTCGCGCAGTACCTGACCACCACGAAGATTCCGATGCTCGAGTACAGCACGCGGGGAAACACGCTCACCTACCGCTGGACCAACGTCGTTCCGGGATTCGACATGCCGGTGCGCGTCACGCTCGCCGACTCGGCCTGGTCGCTCATCAAGCCCACCACATCGCCCAAAACGGCGAAGCTCGCCTTGCACGACCCGGCGAGCTTTCGCGTCGATCCGAACTTCTACGTCACGGCGCACCGCACGGGCGCGCAGCCCTGAGCTATCAGCGCTTCTCGATCGGCACGCGCACGTGCGTGTCCGCCCACGCGATGTCCATCGTCGCGCTGGTCGGTGATGACTTCGCGAGCGAGATCGTCAACGTTTCCGCGGGCGATGCGAGATGCTCGCTCGCGACCGTGCCCGTGCCCACATCCTTCGCGCGCACTTTCTCATCGATCGGAACGCCCCAGCGCTGCGCAACCGAGTTCACGACGATCTTCCACTGCTTCTCGCCCGGAATCGTGTAGAGCGAATACCACCCCGGCTCGACGCTCACGCCCGCAATGCGCGCGGGAAACGGAACTCGAATCGCGGTCGCCTCGTCCGCACCCGCGCGCCACGGCTCCCCGTACGGCACGAGCTTCCCCATGATCGCGCGCCCGTTCTGATGCGGGCGTCCGTAGCACACCTTCACGGTTCCGCCATCCAGCGCGACGGAGGCCGAATCGTGCGGGCTCTTTCGCTGTGCCACTTCCGCCGGCTTGTCCTGAAACCAGCATCCCTCTGATCCCTGAGCCGACGCCGCGTCCGGCGCGCGTCGCGCACCAGCGATCGCCATCGCGAGCGCGATGCCTGCAACCAAACGAGAGCCTTTCACGATCATCTGATCCCTCCATTGATGTCGGCCGAAAGTCGAAATCTATTGCCGGACCGAGCGCGCCGTCCGCAGGCTGAGCTCTTAGTCAAAAGCTCCTGGTTGTTGGTATCCGTTTGTGTCCGTTTGTGTCCGTTTGTGTCGTCTCATCCAATTCGTTTTGCCTGACTCGCCCCCCCCTCGCTTCCAACCGGCAACAGTATCCAGGGACCAGCCAAGGCAACTGTGAAGAATGACACCAACGGACACCGACGGACAAAGACGGAGAAGGCACGACGCTCTGCAGTGTTGCATTCACTGGTTGAGATCACCGTCCGTGCCCGTCTGTGTCGTCTCATCCAGTCTGTTTCTGCCGTTAGGGACCGGCAAAAGCAACTGTGAAGAATGACACAAACGGACACTAACGGACACTAACGGAGAAGGCGAAAAGCCACGACACGAGCTCGACCTTGGACTCTCGCCCAACACGCTACCTTTCACCGATGTCCGTCTCTGCGCTGCGCACGCTCGCCGATCGTCTCGGCATTCTTCCCGAGTACGTGGACCAGACCGGACGCGAGACGCGAGTGACGTCGGATGAGACCCGCATGGCGATCCTCGCGGCGATGGGTTTCGATGCCTCCACCGAATCGCGCGCCGCCTCGGCGCTCGAGCTCCTCGAAGCCCGCGAGCTCGCGCGCGCGCTTCGCCCCGTGCGCGTGATCGTGCACGACTCCGCGTTCTCGCTGCCCTCTCCGAAAGCCGTGCTCAGGCTCGAGCGCGGCGGCGAGTGGCGACCTGGCGCGGAGCTCCCGCTCGGCTATCACACGCTCACCGTGGGCGACGAGACGCAGACACTGATCGTCGTGCCGCCGAAGTGCATGGCGCCCGTGCGCCGCGCGATGGGACTGATCGCCAACCTGTACGCCGTGCGCAGCGACGCGAACTGGGGCGTAGGCGACATCACCGATCTCGCCACCATCGCCGAGTGGAGCGGCGAGAAGGGCGCAGCGTTCGTCGGGGCGAATCCGCTGCACGCGCTCCGCAATCGCGGCCACGATATCTCGCCCTACAGCCCGATCAGCCGGCTCTATCGCAATCCGATCTACATCGACGTGACAGCGGTGCCCGAGCTCAACGAG
>DASXQD010000183.1:0-3046 GCA_036493195.1 Gemmatimonadaceae bacterium
ATGCCGCGATACATCGTGTGCGGATCGGGCACGTGCCCCCACACGAAAAATCCGCTGTGGCCCGCCGGGTTCGGCGTCGTATCCACGAAGCCGCCGGCGAGCAACGCCTTCACTTCCGACGCGACGCGAATCGAGTGTCCATCGTCCGCGTAGTAGAGCGGCTTGATGCCGAAGTGGTCGCGCGCGAGGAACAGTCCCCTCTTCTTCTTGTCCCAGAGCGCGAAGGCGAACATTCCTCGCAGCTCCGTCATCATCCGCTCGCCCCTGTCCGCGTAGAGATGCAGCAGCACCTCGGTGTCGGTGCCCGAGCGAAAGCGAAATCCCTTGTGCTCGAGCGAGCGTCGCAGCTCGCGATAGTTGTAGATCTCGCCGTTGAACGAGATCACGTGGGCGCCGTCGCTGGTTTGCATCGGCTGGGCGCCCGCATCGCTCGGATCTATTACGGCAAGCCTTCTGTGCGAGAGAGAGACGCGCGCATCGCTGCTCGTCCACTCGCCGCTGCCATCGGGCCCCCGGCAACGCATCCACTCCGAGGCGGCGCGGAGCGCTCCCGTACCCGCCGCCACACCGTGCTCATCGTACACGTAGAGCGCCGCGATGCCGCACATGGGCGTCTCAGCTCCTCGAACGCCCAGCTGTGATGATCGCGAGTGTCATTGCGTTTTCCACTGGTTGCCGATGATCGATTCCATCTCCCGGCAGTTCGCGTCCCGTGCAAAGTGCTCGAGCACGTGCGCTCGACCTCGCGCTCCCATCGCCGCGCACTCCGCGGGCGCATCGCTCCATGCGCTCAGGAGCGCCGCGATTTGCGTACTCGCATCCGGCAGGGCAGGATCCACCACCGCGCCGCCGTTCGCATCGCGAATCGCATCCGCGGTTTCCGACCGTTCCGGGCCGACGAACAGCACCGGCCGCGCCGTTGCCATGGACACGTAGCACTTGGTCGGAATCGCAATGCCGACGAAGGGCGCGCCGAGCGTCACCACGTGAACATCCGCCAGCCCGTACACTGAGTTTATCCTCTCTCTGGGATAATAGTCCCGATACAAGAAGTTCTTGATCCCATGCTCGGCCGCGAACGCCTCGATGCGCGCGCGCTGCGGCCCGTTGCCGATGAACAGAAAGAAGATCCGCGGATGCTCGCGGAGCGCCCGCATCGCCGCGAGAAGATCAGTGAAGTCGTGCGCGATCCCCGCATTGCCGATGTACGCCACCACATATTTTTCTTCGAGCCCGAGCTCCGCCACCAACGGATTTCCATTGCGCGGCGTGGGCGTGATCTCGTTGCCATCGACCCACACCGGGACGATATGCACTCGCGCGGGAGACAAGCGCGTCGACCCGGCGAGAATGCGCTCCCGCATGTACGGTCCGAGCGCGATCACGAAATCCGCACCGCCAAGCCCGAGCGCGTTGGCCCGGAAGAGCAGCCGGCCGAGTGGGCTCGAGCGCCGCAGCATTCCGGCGGCAACCTCCGCTTCGGGGTGCAGATCCATCGACCAGATCCCGTACCGCTGCCCGCGCAGCGCACGTCCCAGCCAGCCCACGAACGACAGCAGCGGCGGCGTCGTGAGAAAAACGATGCCGCGATACTTCCGGCTTCCCAGCGCGGCGCGCAGCGCCTGCAGATGAAACGACGTGTAGTCGAGCAGCCGCCCCGCTACGCTGCCCCGCCCGTGCGACGTGCTGCGTACGCGCCTGATGCGAACGCCGTTTCGCACCTCGTTCTCGCTCTCCTGCATGCGCCCGGCGACGTACTTCCCGCGGCTCGTGCAGACCTCCACCGCATATCCCGCCGCCGCCATGTGCTCGGCCAGATCGGTGAGATGGTGCGCGGTGGCGGCGATGTCCGGATAGTAGTGCGCATTGACGAAGAGAATCGGCCGCTCATCCGTCACGTCACTTTGGTGCGGCGTAGTCAGTGCTCGAGCAGAATCCGCGCGATGCGCTCGGACGCGTGGCCGTCCCACAGATCTGGAATCGTGTGCTTCGCCTTTCCCTTCTCGACCATGCGATCCACCGCGCCCACGATTTCGCTCGTCTTGCTCGCCACGAGCCGGTTCATTCCCGACTCGATCGTGACCGGACGCTCGGTGTTCGGCCGCAGCGTGAGACAGGGCACGCCGAGATAGGCCGTTTCCTCCTGCACGCCGCCGGAATCCGTCATCACGATCGATGCGACGCTCTCGAGCGCGAGAAAGTCGAGATATCCCGCGGGCTCGACGAGCTTCACGTCTCCGCTCAGCGAGGCGAGCCCCATGTCGTTGATGCGGGCGCGCGTGCGCGGATGCACCGGAAACACCACCGGACGCTGCTCAGCCACCTGCGCCATCGCCTTCATGATCTCCGTGAGCGTGCCCGGATCATCCACGTTCGAGGGCCGGTGCAGGGTGGCGAGCGCGAAGTGATGCGGCTTCACTCCGACCGCCGCGCACGCGCGCTCGGGATTCGCTTTCGGCAGCAGGCGAACGAGCGTGTCGATCATCACGTTGCCCACGAAAAACACACGCTTCGGATCGACTCCCTCACGCTTCAGATTCTCGTCGCCGTCGCGCGAGGGCGTGAAGAGGTAGTCCGCGATCTGATCCGTGAGAATGCGGTTGATCTCCTCGGGCATCGTGCGGTCGAAGGAGCGGAGCCCCGCCTCGACGTGCGCGATCTTCACACCGAGCTTCACCGCGACGATGGCGCACGCGATCGTCGAGTTCACGTCGCCCACCACGACCACGACGTCGGGCGCGAACTTCACCAGCACGGGCTCGAAGGCGGCGATCGTGCGCGCTGTCTGCTCGGCGTGCGTACCGGAGCCGACGCTCAGGTAGGCATCGGGCTCGGGGAGCCCGAGCTCCTCGAAGAAGACGTCCGACATCGCGCGGTCGTAGTGCTGACCGGTGTGTACGAGAACCTGCTCGAACGCGCCGCCTTCGCGTTGCATCGCGTGCATGAGCGCCGCGGTCTTCATGAAGTTCGGGCGAGCACCTACGACGTGCAAAACTTTCACGACATTCCGTTAAATGCGATTGGGACACGAATGAGGACAACTGCG
>DASXQD010000184.1:0-21518 GCA_036493195.1 Gemmatimonadaceae bacterium
ATCTCGCTTCGATCATACTGGTAGCGCCGCAGCATTCGGGCGCGAACAGATTGCAGCACTAGGCCTACCCTGCGTTGGAGTGGTCGCCTACTGCATCGATGCTTCTACCGCGCTGCGCGCGGGCGCCTTGTTGGCTCCTGAGTCCCTGCCGCGGGGGCAAGAACAGGCGTTTCCAGTACGATGCTCGCTCTACGACTTGTGCATCCGGTGCAACGAATCGTTGCATCTGGAGCGCAATAATCGAAATACCTACGAGCGAGCGAGTGTCAGCGCTTTCGCGATTTCACGACTTTGCGAAATCCGAGCCAAGCGAAAACACGGCTACGACTCGTACGCCTCCACCGGCGGACAGCTACACACCAGATTCCGATCGCCGTACATGTTGTCGATTCGCGCGACCGTTGGCCAGACCTTCCGCACACGCAGCCCTGGCGCCGGGAAGGCCGCTCGCTCGCGCGAATACGGACGATCCCAGTCATCAGCCACCACCTGCGCGAGCGTGTGCGGCGCGCGGCGCAGTACGTTGTCTTCGCGCGAAGTCACGCCGATCTCGATCTCGCGGATTTCCTCACGGATCGCCAGCAGCGCGTCGACGAAGCGGTCCAGCTCTTCCTTCGACTCGCTCTCCGTCGGCTCGACCATCAGCGTTCCCGGCACGGGAAACGAGACCGTCGGCGGGTGGAAGCCGTAGTCGATCAACCGCTTGGCGATGTCTTCGACGTCCACGCCCGCGCTCTGTTTGAAGGGACGCGTATCGAGAATGCACTCGTGCGCAACGAGTCCGTGCGAGCCCGAGTACAACAGCTCGTACTCACCGCTCACACGTTTCGCGATGTAGTTCGCCGACAGAATCGCGATCTTCGTCGCGTACGTCAGCCCCTCGGCTCCCATCAGCTGGATGTAGATCCACGAGATGGGCAGAATGCTCGCGCTGCCCCACGGCGCAGCGGACACGGTGCCCTCCGCGCGCGCGTGGCCGAGCGGAACCAGTGGGTGATCGGGAAGGAACGGCGCGAGATGCGCCGCCACGCCGATCGGACCCATTCCGGGTCCGCCGCCGCCGTGCGGGATGCAGAAAGTCTTGTGCAGATTGAGGTGGCACACATCCGCACCGAGGTCGCCGGGGCTGCACAACCCGACCTGTGCGTTCATGTTCGCGCCGTCCATGTACACCTGACCGCCATGCTCGTGGACGATGTCGCAAATCTCGCGAATCGATCCTTCGAACACGCCGTGCGTGGACGGATAGGTCACCATGAGCGCGGCGAGATTGTCGGCGTTCGCGCTCGCCTTTGCGCGCAGGTCCTCGACATCGATGTTTCCCTTTGCGTCCGACGCCACGACGACCACGCGCATCCCCGCCATCACGGCGCTTGCCGGGTTCGTGCCGTGCGCGCTCACCGGAATCAGGCACACATCACGATGATCGTCGCCGCGCGCGCGGTGGTACGCCTGGATGGTGAGCAGTCCCGCGAACTCACCTTGCGATCCCGCATTGGGCTGGAGCGATACGGCGGCGAACCCCGTGATCTCGCAGAGGTCGGCCTCGAGCCTGTGAAAGAGCTCGAGATAGCCCGTTGTTTGCGAGCGAGGCGCGAACGGATGGATGCCCGCGAGCTTGGGCCACGACACGGGGAGCATCTCCGTCGTCGCGTTGAGCTTCATCGTGCACGAGCCCAGGGGAATCATTGCAGCCGTGAGCGAGAGATCCTTCGCCTCGAGGCCGCGCATGTACCGCAGCATCTCGGTCTCCGAGCGATGCCGAGCGAACACCGGATGCGTCATGAACTCGCTCTCGCGCACGAGCGCATCGGGAACGATGCTCCGCGACGTGATGCTCCGCTGGTCCACGAGCGCGGGAATCGTCTGCTGCGGAGTCGCAAAGCAGGCCACCACTTCCGACACATCGCGCTCGCGCACGGTCTCGTCAAGCGCGACCACGATGCGCTCGCGCCCGAGCGCGCGCAGATTGATCCGGCGCGACGCCGCCTCGTCCAGGATCTGTCGCTGCCGGGCCGCGCCCACCAGCACACAGATCGTGTCGAAGAAGTGCTCGTGCTCGAGCTGGCAGCCGAGCGCGCGCAATCCGCGCGCGAGCTGCACCGCGCGCCGGTGCACGCGCGTCGCGATCGCGCGAATGCCCTCGGGGCCGTGATACACCGCGTACATCGACGCCATCACCGCGAGCAGCACCTGCGCCGTGCACACATTGCTCGTCGCTTTGTCGCGGCGGATGTGCTGCTCGCGCGTCTGCAGCGCCATGCGCAGCGCGGGATTCCCTTCCGCGTCGCGCGACACGCCGATGATGCGTCCGGGAATGTGCCGCTTGAACTCATCCTTCGTCGCGAAGAACGCGGCGTGCGGTCCGCCATAGCCAAGCGGCACGCCGAAGCGCTGCGAATTTCCAACCGCGACATCCGCTCCCCATTCGCCCGGTGGCTTGAGCAGCGCCAGCGCGAGCAGATCCGTCGCGACGGTCACCAGCGCGCCCGCCTCGTGCGCGCGTTCGCAGAGGGGGGCGTAGTCGCGCACGGCACCATCCGTCGCTGGATACTGCACCAGACAGCCGACCACGCCATCGCCGAACGTGAAATTCGCCGGATCGTCGACCCGCACCTCGATCCCTCGCGCCACCGCGCGCGTGGCCACCACCGCGATCGTCTGCGGGTGACAGGCCGAGTCGACGAGGTAGATCGGCGTCCCCTCGCCCGAATGCTTCGACACCGCGAACGTCATCGCCATCGCTTCGGCCGCGGCAGTCCCTTCGTCGAGCAGCGAGGAGTTCGCGACGGAGAGACCGGTGAGATCACTCACCATCGTCTGAAAGTTGAGCAGCGCCTCGAGTCGTCCCTGCGCGATCTCGGCCTGATACGGCGTGTACGCGGTGTACCATCCCGGATTCTCGAGGATGTTTCGCTTGATCACCGCCGGCACGTCGCAATTGCTGTAGCCGAGCCCGATGTACGAGCGAAAGACTTCGTTCTGATCGGTGAGCTCGCGCATCGTGGCGATCACCGCGTTCTCGCCGCGTCCCGGCGGAAGCGCGAGCGGCCGGCGCATCCGCACCGACTCGGGGACCGCGGCATCGATGAACGAATCGAGCGACTGGTAGCCCAGCACTTCCAGCATCGACGCGACGTCGTCATCTCGCGGCCCGACATGGCGCGCGGCAAACTCGTTGGGGGCAGACACCTTCGCTACTCCGGCAGGCTCGCGATGAGGTCGCGGTACCCCGCGCTGTCCTTGAGCGCCGCGATCTCGCCATCGTTGCTCATGTCGACCTCGATCAACCATCCCGCGCCGTAGGGATCCGCGGACACGAGCTCGGGCTCCTTCGCCACGCGCTCGTTGATCGCGACCACCGTTCCCGACACCGGGGCAAAGAGCTCGCTCACGGATTTCACGGCCTCGATCACGCCGAAGGAGCTGCCGGCGATGACGGTGGTCCCCACCTTCGGCAGCTCCACGAACACGATGTCGCCGATGTGCTCGGCCGCGTAGCCCGTGATGCCCACCTTCGCGGTCCTGCCTGCCGGCGCGAGCCATTCGTGCTCGCTCGAATACTTCAGATGTTCGGGAATTTCCACGTGGCTCTCCGCCTCTCAGGTCGGACGTTTGTAGAACGGCATCGGCACCACCTGCGCGCTCGCGCGTGAACTGCGAATGCCGACGTCGAAGGGCTCACTCACGGTAGACATGCCAACCGGCACGTACCCCATCGCGATCGCGAAACCGAGCGTCGGCGAGGCGGTGCCGCTGGTGATGCTGCCACAGGCATCCGCCGCGGCGGGAAGATATAGAGGGTACCCGATCCGGGCGATGCCGCGCCCATCGAGCTTGAGTCCGACGAGCGTCTTGCGCGGGTGATCCTTCGCGCGCTCGAGCGCCGCGCGCCCCACGAAGTCGCCGCTCTTCGCGAAGCTCACGAGCCGGCCCAGTCCCGCTTCGAAGGGCGTGGTGTTTCGATCGAGCTCGTTCCCGTACAGCGGCATGCCAGCCTCGAGGCGCAGCGTGTCGCGCGCGCCGAGTCCCGCGGGCACGAGCCCGCGCCCCGCGCCGGCCTCGAGCAGCGTGTCCCACACGCGGACGGCATCGTCCCACGCGACGAAGAGCTCGAATCCATCTTCGCCCGTGTAGCCCGTTCGCGCGAGAATCGCGGGCACGCCGCACGCGGTCGTCTGCGTTCCGGAGTAATACTTGATCGTCTTCAGATCCACGCCGACGAATGGTTGCAGCATTTCGGCCGCGCGCGGACCCTGGATCGCGACGAGCGACGTGCGCATCGACGCATCGTCGAGAGCGGCATCGAAGCCGGTCAGTCGTTCCTGCAGCGCCGCCGCGACCGCGGCCGCATTCGAGGCGTTGGGGACGACCATGTATCGCGTCTCGTCCAATCGATAGACGATGAGATCGTCGATGATGCCACCCGAGGCATCACAGATCATGGAGTAGTGCGCGCGGCCGACCGCCAGCTTGCCGGGGGCAGTCACGATCGCGTAGTCGAGTGCGGCCGCGGCCTCGGGACCGGTGACGAACAACTCGCCCATGTGCGACAGATCGAAGAGACCGGCCGCGGTGCGCACTGCGTTGTGCTCCTCGACGAGCCCCCGATACTGCACGGGCATGTCCCATCCGGCAAAGGGGATCATGCGCGCGCCGAGGGCGCGGTGTCGGGCATCGAGGGCGGTCTGGTGCACGAGTGTCGGTCTCGGGAAATAGCGGTGATCGGGAAGCGCGCTCTCGAGAACACATCCTACGCGCGCTGGATTTTAATGCGGGGACCGCACCCCGCACAGTTGTGCGCGTGGCTAACTGACGAGCTCAGACGGGGCTGCCCGGCCCTCGATGATCTCTCTCGCGCGCGCGAGCGCGAGGTCGAGGTTGCCGGCGAGATTCTCGCTCCCGATCTCGACGATGGCATCCGAATCGGTGAGCGCCACGAGCGGCTGCATGTGCACGCCGGCGAGCACGACGGCGGTCCCGCTCTTTCGAGCACGACGGATGACGTCGAGCAGCGCATGTACGCCGCTGCTGTCCATCGCGGGCACATTGCGCATGCGGAGGATCAGCACCTTCGGATCCCCGGACACCTGCGACACGGCGTCCTTGAACGATTGGGCCGCCCCGAAGAAGAATGGACCATTGATCTCGTACACCTCCACTCCGGGCGGCACCATTCTACGATCCATCAGCTCGTCGGTGCCGCCGTCGGCGGAAAGCCCTTCGCGAATCTCTCTCGTGATCACGCTGACGTTGGTGACCGACGCCATGCGCCGAATGAACAGAAACGCGGCGAGCACCATTCCGACTTCGATGGCCACGGTCAGATCGACGAGTATCGTCAGGAAAAAAGTCGTGAGGAGTACCGCGACATCACTCTTGGGCGATCGAAGCTCCGCGAGAAAAGTGCGCCACTCGCTCATGTGATACGCAACCACCACGAGAATGGCTGCGAGCGTGGCCATTGGGATGTACGCTGCCCATCGTCCAGCCGCGACGGTGATCACGAGCAGCGTGAGTGCGTGAATCATTCCGGCAACGGGCGTGCGTCCTCCATTCTTCACGTTCGTCGCGGTGCGTGCGATCGCGCCGGTGGCCGGGATTCCACCAAAGAGCGGCGACGCGATATTTGCTATGCCTTGCGCCACGAGCTCCATGTTCGACCGGTGTCGCCCACCGATCATCCCATCGGCGACGACGGCCGAGAGCAGCGACTCGACCGCGGCGAGCAACGCGATGGTGAACGCCGGACCCACGAGCGAGGTCACCTGCACGAGCGTGAGATGCGGAAAACGCGGGTGCGGAACCGACGCCGCGATGTCTCCGAAGCGCGAGCCGATCGTCTCCACGGGCAGATGCAGGAGCGCGACGCCGACGGTCGTGGCGATGAGTGCGACGAAGGGACCCGGAATGCGGCGGCTCACACGCGGCCACAGCAGAATGATCGCGAGTGACGCCACGGACACGCCGAGTGCGATCGGAGAAAACGTCGTGATCGCGGCCGCGTATGCGCCCCACTTCGCGAGAAACGGCGCTGGCACCGTCCCCATGTGCAGGCCGAGGAAATCCTTCACCTCGCCGGAGAAAATGATCACGGCAATTGCGCTGGTGAAGCCGATCACGAGCGGATGCGGTATGAACTTGATCGCGCTGCCGAACTTCGCGAGCCCCATGGCCACGAGAATCACGCCCGCCATGAGCGTCGCGACCGTCAAGCCGTCGATGCCGTACTGCTGCACGATGGCGTAGACGATGACGACGAAGGCGCCCGTCGGTCCGCCGATCTGGACGCGCGACCCACCGAGGCCCGAGATCAGAAATCCCGCGACGATGGCGGTCCAGAGGCCGCGATCGGGCGTCACGCCGCTCGCGATCGCGAAGGCAATCGCGAGCGGCAGCGCAACGACGCCGACGATCACGCCCGCGATCGCGTCGCTCGTGAGCTGGGCACGATCGTACGACTGGAGCGTCGAGAACAGCTTCGGTACGAAGGCGTCGCGTAGCTTCACGTCACTCCGAGGTGCGGTGTCGCGCGGTTCGTTCGGCTCCGCGCGATCCAAAGCTACCTCCGCACGACACTCCCCGGGCGACTGCCGTCACCGGGATGCAGCGTGGGCGGAGCGGCGCGACTCGCGGCCACTGCTCGCGGCACTGGAGCGGTGTGCGATACGCGCGACGCGGAGATGAGCGTGGACGCAATCGGCAGTGCCGCATCGTGCGTGTTGAACGCGAGACCAAACGTTCGCTCGCCCGAGAATGCGGTGAGCGTTCGCGCCGGAGCCGAGAGATCTCCGCTCAGCTGCTGCGCGGGTGAGTACATCGCGACGTCTGCGCCTTCCGTGGACGACCAGAGATTGCCGCTGTTGTCGAACGCCAATCCATCGAAGGCGTACCCCGGCCCCTCCTGCGCAAACGCGGGCTCCCCATGCGATCCGGCGCTCAGCTGCGCCGCCGTGTAGCTCACGATGAATCCGGACTCGGTGCCCTCCCACAAATTGCCAGCGCGATCGAAGGCGAGCGCGGATCCATGGTCGAGATACGCGGACATCAGACTGTCCGTGGGTACGATGGCGCCGGTGCCGCCGAGCTGCGCCGCGTCCACCTCGTACGTCTGCGGCAGATCGAAGCCCGCCACCCAGAGATTCCCCTGCGAATCGAACGCGAGTCCCAGCGGTCCGATGGGAGTCGCGATGCTGAGCGCGGGCGCGGGATCGGTGAGCGCGCCACTCCATTCGGCCACGTCGCCCGCGGCATAGCGGAGAACGTAATTCCCGTTGTAATAGCCCACCCAGAGGTTTCCGTGCGAATCGAACGCGATTCCCCATGGCTCCTTCTGCGTGGAGATCGTGACCGCCGGTATCGAGGTGCCGCTCGCGAGCTGCGCCGGCGTGAACTTGTGGATCTCCTGATTGATGTAATCGGTCACCCACAGGTTGCCTGCGGAATCGAAGGCGGTGCCGGAGCTGTTGATCGTCGCTGCTCCCGCTCCCACGGTGTCCGCAGCCGCCACGATTCCAGCCGCGGCGAGCTGCGACGACGTGAAGCCCTCGGCGCGATTCGCGCTCCCCCACTTTCCAACCCAGAGCGCGCCGGAGCCGCCGCGGATCGTGTAGGTGCCCGTGTCGCTCTTCGTCTCGTCCGCCGCCAGGAGCACCGCGCTGTCCGACATCACGCCCGTGAGCACGGGGCTCACGAGCGAGTCGGATGCAGACGCATCCTCGGCCCTCGCGAGATATTCCCCGGCGGTGAGGCCGCGCAGCGTGTCCGTCGCATTCACGTGCATCGTGCCCGCCGAGGGTCCGTGGATCGCCACCTTGCCGGCGCGTGCGATCGGCGTGTTCACCACGACCACGAGCTCGGCGCTTCCTGGTTCTGCCGTTCCGACTTCACGATTGCCGCATGCGACGACCGCGAGCACACTCGCCAGTATCGTCGCGCCGCGCGAGAATGATCGCAGCTCCATCTGGACCTCGGTTTCAGGGATTGCGGGACATTGGAGGGCGCTCGACGCCTCGAGATGACGCTCAGAGGAGGACGATCGGACGGCCGCGCAGGCCACCACACAGCCGCCATCCCGCCGGCTCGCGTATTAGAATCCAATCCCGTCCAGCCACGACACGGATATGCCACGAAAGCCCGCCTCAAACGCCCCGATCGACCGTCTCCGCCGGCTCTGTCTCGCCTTTCCCGAGGCGCACGAGGTGGAGGGCTGGGGCGAGCCGACGTTTCGCGTCAGGAACAAGATCTTCGCGATGTACGCGGCGTCCGAGACGCACCACGGCGCGGGACGGCCGAGCGTCTGGGTGAAGTCGACGCATCTCATTCAGGACATGCTCATTCACGAGGATGCGGATCGCTACTTCGCGCCGCCCTACGTGGGGCCCAAGGGATGGCTCGGCATACGCCTCGATCGGCGTCCGAGCTGGAAGACCGTCGGGGAGCTGCTCCGCGATGCGTATCTGCTCACCGCTCCCAAGCGCATCGCTGCGAAGCTCGACGCGCGGTAGCTGCGCACCGACTCGATGCACGAAGGCCGCCCCGGAAGGCGGCCTCGGTGTTTGCCGATCGGGCGAGCGAGATGGTGCTACGCCTCCTTCACGGCCTCGATGTCGATGGTGACTTTCACGTCATTGCCGACGAGCACACCACCGGCCTCGATGGTCTGGTTCCAGGTGAGACCGAAGTCGCGGCGATCGAGCTTGGTCGACGCGCTGAAGCCGATGCGCTCTCCGCCCCAGGGATCCTTTCCTGAGCCCTCGTTCGTGGCGACGAGGGTGACCTGACGCGTGACGCCGCGAATGGTGAGGTCGCCCGTCACCTTGAGCTCGGACGTGTCGCCGGTGATGCGAGTGCTTCTGAAATTGATCTCCGGAAAGTTCAGTGCGTCCAGAAAATCGGGACTCCGAAGATGGTCGTCGCGCTGTCCCGTGCGCGTATCGATGCTCGCGGCCTTGAGCGTCGCGGATACGGACGACTTCGACGGATCGTCGCCGGCGATGACGATCTCACCCTCGACGTCCGTGAACCGCCCCTTCACGGTGCTGATCATCAGATGCTTGACTGCAAATTCGACGATTGAATGCGCGGGATCGATTTTCCAGGTGGTGCTCTTGACGGGTGCTTGGATGGTGGCCATTGGCTCTTCTCCGGTAACGGACGGTGACGATCTCTTGAATTCAAGATATCTCACCCGGATTTAGTTCCCGTTCCTCCGACAAGCTCTGCGTGCAGCCCCATCTTCTTCAACAGACGCGCCGCCGTTCGCTTCTCCGTCAGGGTCAGCCCACTCGTCGCCAGCTCGATCACTGCCGCGTGTCCCGGCCAGATCCTCCGCATGAGCGCATTGCCGGAAGTCGTGAGCTGCAGGTAGGTTCTGCGCTTGTCCTCGTCACAGAGCCTTCGCCTGATCAGGCCGCGTCCGACGAGCTTGTCGATGACGTACGTCAGGCTTCCGCTGCGGAGGAGCACGCGCTTGCTCACCTCACCCGCCAGAAGATCGCCTTTGTGAAAGAGCGCCTCCATGACTGCGAACTCGGTGAGCGAGAGCTCGCCTCGCTCGACGTCGAGCTTGGCCAGCTCCGCGACCGCCTCATGGGCGCGGCTCAGCACCACCCAGAGCTTGAGTGCCGCGGCCTCTTCGGTGTCTTTGGGTATGGGATCGCCGGTCATGGAAGCACAAGATAGCGTGCGCCGGGCTCTCTCTGCGAGCTACCGCCCGAGCCCGCTGGCTGGGATCGTGCATAGCTTTCGGGAATGAGCGCTCGCTGGCCAGCCGAAGAGCTGGATCCCGATCCCACGCCGTCGGCTGGCTCTTCGCCTGCTCCACCCGGCGAGATCCAGCCGCCCAACATCGAGCATCTCGAGAGCGCGATGGAATCGCAGCCGGCCGTGCGCTCGCTGGCCGCGACCCTGCTGGTCGTCATCGCCTCCTTTTACACGTTGTACTTCGCGCGCGCATTTTTTCTTCCCGTCACCTTCGGCCTGCTGCTCAACCTTCTGCTCAGCCCTTTCGTGCGCACGCTCAGGCGCGCGCGCATTCCGGAGCCGATCGGAGCGGGCTTCGTCGTGCTGTCAATCGTGGCCGCAATCGCCATCGGCGGCTACTTTCTCGCCGAGCCCGCGCAGGCGTGGATTGCCAAAGCGCCCCAGTCGCTCGCCGCCGCAAACATCAAGATTCGAAAGCTCCGCCGTCCGGTCGAGCAGGTGACGAAATCCGCCGATCAGATGGCCCGCGCCGCGGGCGCGGCGAGCGGAGCGGCGCGCCCACAGGAAGTGACGCTCGCGGGACCGACGATCTTTGACCGCGTGGTCTCCACTTCCGCATCGCTGCTCGGCGGCACGCTCGAGACGCTGGTGCTCCTCTACTTCCTGCTCGCCTCGGGCGATCTCTTCCTGCAGAAGCTCACGAAGATGCTTCCCGAGTTTCGCGACAAGAAGAAGGCGGTCGCCATCGCGCGCGAGACGGAGACATCGATTTCGACGTACCTGTCCACGGTCGCGTTGATCAACGTGATCGAAGGCTGCGTCGTCTCGTTCGTGATGTGGGCGCTCGGGATGCCCAACCCCGTGCTCTGGGGCGTGCTCGTGCTCTTCCTCGAGTTCGTTCCCTATCTGGGCGCGCTCGTCATGGTCGGCGTGCTCACGCTCGCTGCGCTCTCGACGTTCGAATCGGTCGGGCGCATCATGGCGGTGCCGGCCAGCTACCTGGCGATCAATCTGCTCCAGGCATACGTGCTCACACCGTTGCTCCTGGGGCGCCGGCTCACGCTCAACCCCGTCGCGATTCTGATGGGGTTGATTCTGTGGTGGGAGATCTGGGGCGTCGCCGGCGCATTCATCGCCGTGCCGTTGCTCGCGACCTTCAAGATCCTGTGCGACCACATCGAGACGCTCGCCCCGGTGGGCGAGTTCCTCGGTGATTGATCGCGGGAGCCCAGCCCAGCCTCGCTGAGCAAGCCGCGATTTGATTCGCGCTCAGCGCAGCTGCAATCCCGTCCTTACAGGCGACTCTTCTTGATGAGTATCGCCGCCTCGACGTTCCGAAGGGTGACGCTCGTGACTGGTGAGCCGAGTGTTCCGTCGGCGTTCAATGGCACCCACTGATCGGTGGACGGCAACGGAATCGTCACCGCGGTCGCGTCCGTGTAGCTGTGCGATCCCCATCCCTGATTCACGCGCATGATCACGAGCGCACGATCCATGTCGCGGGTGTAGAGCGCGTATGTCTGTCCGAGCGGATCGGTGCCGCGCGATGCGAGCACGCGAGCGCCGAGCGGGTGCCCGATGTCCGCCTCCTGCGCGCGCAGCCAGAGCGACGAGTACGGTGCATTCCACTGATTCTCGAGCTGCAGCGTCAGATTCTGCGGCGTCGATGGAACCACCATGTAGTAGCTCGCCAGCTCCCACATCTTCATCCGCTGCGCGGGCGTCGCCGAATTGCCGTGCGGAAAGGTGTTCGGAATCGAGTTGACGTACGTCGACGCGTAGAGCGTCACGAAATCCACGAGCACGCCGTTGTTCGTCAGATCTTCCACCCACTGCCACGTCTGTGAGGTTCCGGAGAACAGCGCATTGTTCAGCCGCTCGAGATGCACCGCGCCCGCAGCGATTGCATTCGCGCGATCGAATGGCTTCGTGTACTCGGCGGTATTGATCATGAGCGTCTTGCTTCCCAGTCCGCGCTTGATCGCGGCGAACGTCGCCGTCTGCGGCGCCTCGAAATCCGATGCGGCGGGAAATTCAATGCTGCCGGCAGTGTGACCGGTCATGTCGGACGATGCCTCGTCGACGAACGCGCCGGACTCGTTCGCGGTGATACGCTGGAAACGATCCACCTGATAGAGACGCGCACCCTCATCCGACGGATTGACGATCCACCGCTGCGAGTCCCAGATCGACACGACCTTTCGATGCGCCGAGTCGCGCGCGGTGCCCCCGATGTGCAGGAAAGCGGTCTCGATGTTGTACGACGTGTGCGCGCGATACCACGCGACCATGTCGGTGTAGTAGCCGGTGCCGAGCGATGGCGTATATCTCGCGCTGGGAACGATCACCGTCCACTCGAGCGTGTACGTCAGGTGCCCCACCGTCGGATTTGCACTGCGCCACTCCGTACCCGACCCCGACATCGCGTAGTCGTAGTGCTGTCCCGCCCAGCGGCGCTCGGCGGACGTCCACGAGTAATAGAAGTCCGTCATCATCGTGCTGATGTGCGACCAGTGCGGCGAGCTCGCGCTGTACGTGCTGTAGAGCGATCCGCTCGCCGGGGGCGGAGTGACCGGCGCCGGCGGTGGCGGTACGGGTCCGGGAGGCGGCGGGGCCGTCGTGCCTGGACCGGCGGCGGCGACCACGTGCAGCTGCGTCATCGCCTGGTTGCTTCCAACGTGCGCGATGATGTTCAGTGTGCCGGGCGCGACGCCGAGCACGTTTCCACTTTCATCGACGGTCGCGAGCGAAGGATTCGAGCTGCTCCACGTAACGGGGACGTCCGAAACGACGTGGTTGCTCGCATCCGTCACCGACGCAAAGATCGGAAGAATCGAATGTACGGAGACCTGCGCGGTCGCGGGCGCCACCGACACCCAGTGCGGTGTTGCCGGTGCATTGGACACGAGAACATCCGCGTATGCGCTCTGCAGTCCGGAGGCGACGAAGATTCTCGCGTTGCCGATCGCGTGTGCGGTCACCACGCCGGCACTCGTCACGGTGGCGATCGTCGAGTCGCTCGTGCTCCACGCCTCCGGCTGCCCGCTGACATCTCGTCCCGATGCATCCTGCATCTCGACATCGAGCGCAAGTGATTGACCGGGAGCGATCGTCGGCGCGGCGGGCGAGACGAGCACCCATCTGGCGAGCGATCGCGGAATGCTGGTGCTGGAAGACGGATCTTCCATCGCCGAGCAGGCACAGAGCGCGGCACAGCTCACGAGCGTGAGCGCGTAGCGAGAGATCGACATTTCCAAAGTCCTTACAGGCTCTTCGGGCAACCCGACCAGCGTAGCGCAGCCTCGTGCGCCTTAGCCTCGTTGGCTTTGCGTCCCCGTCTTTCGGCGGGTTTGCCTTTGTCGCTTGGGCGCGAGCCTCTAGCGATCGTGCCGTACTATGGGTTAGTAGGTTGATCGTACTAGCTTGACGCGTCCGCGAAATCAGAAGTCACTCGATTCGAAATGATGATTCTTTCATCTGGCGCTCGCGCCGCCACCGCAGTCACGGAAACTCGAAGCGATCATCGCGCTGCAGTCGTCGCCGGCTTTCTCGGATGGACGCTCGACGCATTCGATTTCTTCATCGTCGTCGTCACACTGACCGCGATCGGAAAGGAATTTCACGTCTCCGACAGGGAGATGGCAAAGACCTTGGCAGTGACCCTCGCGTTTCGACCGATCGGTGCATTGATCTTTGGAGTGCTCGCGGATCGGTACGGCCGCCGCATTCCGCTCATGATCAATCTCGTGTTTTACTCGGTGATCGAGGTCGCCTCAGGACTCGCCACTTCGTACACCATGTTCTTCTGGCTACGCGCCCTCTTCGGAATCGGCATGGGTGGCGAGTGGGGCGTGGGCGCCACTCTCGTGATGGAGAAGGCCCCAGTGAAGCTCCGCGGCGTGCTCTCGGGACTGCTGCAGGAAGGATACGCGACCGGCAACCTTCTCGCGTCCGTGGCGTACTTCCTGATCTTCCCGCACTGGGGATGGCGGCCACTTTTCTTTCTCGGTGGATTGCCTGCACTGCTCGCGATCTTCGTGCGCATGCGCGTGAAGGAGTCGGAGGTGTGGCAGCGCACGCGGCATCATGATTTCAGATCGCTGGGCCGTGCGATCGTCTCGCAGTGGCGTCTCTTTCTCTACCTCACACTGCTGATGGCGTGCATGAACGGCGTCTCGCACGGCACCCAGGATCTCTACCCCACGTTCCTCGAGCGCGATCGGCTGATGTCGCCGCACATGCGCTCGGCCATCAACGCGGTGGGTGCGATCGGAGCCATCATCGGCGGTGTTGCGTTCGGCATGCTCTCCGATCGCGTCGGCCGGAGGAAGTCGATCGTGCTTGCCCTTCTTCTCGCCGTGCTGATGATTCCGCTGTGGGCGTTTTCGCACGCTCTGGCGTTGCTGGTGCTTGGCGCGTTTCTCATGCAGTTCATGGTGCAGGGCGCCTGGGGCGTGATCCCTGCGCACATCACCGAGCTCGCGCCCGACTCGGTGCGCGGCTTCATGCCCGGCTTTGCGTATCAATGCGGAGTGCTCATCGCCGCGTCCGTTCCTTTCATCCAGGCGAACCTCGCCGTGCACATGTCGTACGCGAAGGCGATGACCCTCAGCGCCCTCACCGTGTTCCTCCTCGCCGCAGCCATTGCCGCGCTCGGCCGCGAGAAGCACGGGGTGGTTTTTGGAGCCACCCCATGAGCCAGAGTCCGGACCATTCGCGGAGCGGCGGCGCTCGCTATAGCTTTATCTTGGTTATGAGGATCCCAGAGTCGTATATGCCGTTTCCAGCAGAGCTGTGTCGCCGAGCTGTGCGTGCCCCTCAGAGGCACTCGCGCCGCGCGACGTTCGTACTCGCCGCGCTCATCGCCGCGATCGCCATCGGTGCGCCCGCAGAGGCGCAGGTCACCAGTGATTCCGCGCTTTCATCGCCGCGGGCCGCGGTGAATGCCGCGTTCGACGCCATGTCGCGCAAGCAGTGGAAACGTGTGGCCGAGCTCTCGGATTCCGCGTTTCTCAGCCAGTGGCGCGCGCAGCAGCTCGTGTATGCCGATGCCGACAAGATCGAGCGCGACAACAAGAAGAAGCACGAGAAGCAGTACGGCCTTCCCAAGTGCGTGCAGAAGTATTTCGAGTCGCAGGAGTCGCACTACAGCGACACGTTCCTCAAGGGGTTCGCCGGAGCCAAGTCGATCGCGCAGCTCGAGACGCTCTCGCCCGAGCAGCTCTTCGCGAGCTGGCTCGCCGGCGGAGATGCGGTCAAGTCGAATGAGCGCACGACGACGCGCACGATTCTGGGCGAAGTGCCGGAGAACGACTACGTCACGCACGTGATCTACAGGATGTCGCCCACGCCCCCTGGCACCAGCGATGACGGCGTCGAGCGCATCACCGTGCGGCGTTACAACGGCGAGTGGCACGTCGTTCCGAACGACGACATCCGGCTCGCGGGACGCTCGTACTCCTGGCAATCGGGCAAGTGATCCGCCGCTCATGGCGATGAGGCGCAGGAGCGAGGCGATCGGTCCGCTGCCGTGGGTCGGCGTCATCATGGGAAGCAAGAGCGACCTCGAATATCTCACGCCCGCGATCGAGCTTCTCACCGAGCTGCAGATTCCGCACGAGGTGCGCACCGTCTCCGCGCATCGCACACCGGTCTGGATGGCAGAGTATGCAACGAGCGCGGAGTCGCGGGGGCTCGAGGTCGTGATCGCCGCCGCGGGTGGCGCCGCTCATCTGCCGGGGATGGTCGCCGCGCACACCATTCTTCCGGTGCTCGGCGTGCCTGTGCCCGCGACGATGCTCAACGGCATCGATTCCCTGCTCTCCATCGTGCAGATGCCGCGCGGCGTTCCGGTCGGCACGCTCGCGATCGGAAAGCCCGGCGCCGCGAACGCCGCCCTGCTCGCCGCCGCGATCTGCGCGGCAAAACGTCCCGATTTGCGCGAGCGGCTCCGCGCCTGGCGCGCGGCGCGCACGGCCGAGGTGATGGAGGAGGAGCGCGCGCGGTGACACCGGTGCTTCCGGGCGGCACGATCGGCATTTTCGGCGGGGGACAGCTCGGACGCATGATGACGCTCGCCGCGCGGGTGCTCGGCTACCACGTCATCATCCTCGACCCCGATCCCTCCTGCGCTGCCGGCGCCGTGGCGGACCGGGTGATCGCGGCCAAGCTCAATGATGTCGCCGCCGCGACCGAGCTTGCGCGCGCGTGCGACGTCATCACGGTGGAGATCGAGAAGATCGGCGCCGAGGCGATGGCTGCAGCGAGTGCGATCGTTCCGGTGAGGCCAGGCGGGAACGTGCTGCACATCATCCAGGATCGCGCGCGCCAGAAGCGCTGGCTCGCGGAGCGCGAATTTCCGCTCGGGCCATTCTGGGTGGCCTCGACCGTCAGCGAGCTCTCGGCGGCCATGAGGCAGGCGGGCTCGCACGCATTCGTGAAGTCCGCATTCGGTGGCTACGACGGTCGAGGGCAGGCGCGCACCGAGCCCGACGATGATGCCGCGGCGATCTGGAGCGCGCTCGGCTCATCGACGTGCGTGGTCGAGCAGGCGCTCGATCTCGAGGGCGAGATCTCCGTGATGGTCGCGCGTCGTCCGGACGGATCGTGCGCGACCTTTCCGCCCGCCCTCAACCATCACGTGAACGGCGTGCTGGATTGGTCGGTGATCCCGGCACCCGTATCGGAAGACATCGCGCGCGAGGGCGTTCGCGTGGCGCGAGGAATCGCCGAGCAAATGGATGTCGTCGGGCTGCTCGCGGTCGAGATGTTTCTGGTCCGCGATGGCGCTCTCGTCGTGAACGAGCTCGCGCCGCGCCCGCACAACAGCTTTCACCACACGGAGCTCGCGTCGCTCACGAGCCAGTTCGAACAAGGTATCCGAGCGGTGTGCGATCTCCCGCTCGGCGACACGGAAAGCATGCGGCCGGCGGCGATCGCGAATCTCTTCGGCGATCTGTGGCTGCACGGCGCGGCTCCGCGTTGGGAACAGGCGCTCGCGATACCGGCGGTGCGCCTGCATCTCTACGGCAAGTCGCCGCGGCCGGGACGGAAGATGGGACACGTGGGCGCCGTGGCGCGGAGCGCCGAAGAGGCGGTGGCACTGGCGATCGAAGCGCGCGCGCGGCTGCTGCCACGCTAGTCACACGATCGCGCCCGCCGCTGCACTCGCGAGCTCGTGGACGATCTCGGCGGCGGGTTTTATCGAGCTGATCTCCGATACGCTCTTGCCGGCCTGCCAATAATCGGCGCTTTCGTCGAGTGAGGCCTTCTTCAGCTGACGCAGTGAGCGCAACGCATAATAGCTGCGCATCCAGTGCTTCGTCTTCCGGCCACGAAAGAGCCGGCGCGCGAGAGGCCCGATGCTCGTGCCCATCCGCTCGATGAAAGGTGTACGGATCACGGCCACGGGAACGCCCGTGATCCGCTCCGTCAAGACGATGTCGTCCGCGCTCGAGCTCACGATCGCACGCTTGTACGCGACGCTCGCGATGCATTCGGGAGTCGCGATGAAGCGCGTGCCGACCTGCGCGCCGGCATAGCCCATCTGCAGAGCGGCGGCGAACGACGCGCCGCCGCCGATGCCGCCGGCGCAGATCACGGGAAGACCGAAGTCCCGCACCTCATCGAGCAGCTCCTGCGCGGTGCGAGTGCCCGCGTGCCCGCCCGCGCGCGCGTTCACTGCTATGAGCCCGTGCACGCCGCCATCCATCGCCTTCTGCGCCCACTTTCGCTCGGTGACATCGTGATACACGACTCCGCCAACGCTCTCGACCCGACGCACCACCCAGCGCGGATTCCCGAGCGACGTGACGAAGAAGCGTACCCCCTCCTCGAGCGCGATCTCGATCCACTTTTCCATTCGCTCGCGATAGATGCGCGACGACTGCTCGATGAGCGCGTTGAGGCCGATCGGCTTCGGCGTGAGCGAGCGGATGAGCTTCAACCCTGCACGGTACTCGTGCCCATGAACGTAGGTGAGCGATATCGGCTGCACGACGCCGATCGCGCCGGCATCGGACACCGCCGCTACGAGCTCGGGATTGCTGCACGGATACATCGCGCCGCAGATCAGTGGCACGTCGATGCCAACCTGCCGCGAGAATGCAGTGTCGATCGACGTCACCTGGGCGTGACCGGCCCCACGAGCCAGTGCGCGGTTGCGCGCGCGACCACGTCGCCGCTCGCATCGACGATGTCGGCGTGAAAATCGTGCCGAGCACTCACGCTCGCGTCGAATGATGGCGCCGTGCACTCCGCGGTGAGCAGTCCGCGCGCCTTCTTCAGGTACTCCATCGAGAGTCCCGTCACGATTCCGCGCGCATTGTCCGGCATGGCGAGCGTCATTGCCAGTCCGGTCGTCACCTCACCCAGGTTCATGAGCGCAACCGCGTGAATCGAGCGTAGATGATTTCTGACCGCGCGCCGGTCCCGCATCTGCACCTTCGCGTAGCCCGGACGGAGCTCGAGCACCCGGGGGCGGATGCTTCCCGTGTACGGAATCATCAAGCCCAGCATGCGACTGAAGAGCGCCCGCCCGCCGGGCAGCGGTCGCAGCCGCGCCCACTGTCTGCGAATCGTGGAGGCAGGTGAGCCTGGTTTGGACATCACCGGATGCTACGTGCGCGTGGAATGGGCGGCAAGCACTACCCAATCGCACGACGTGCCTGCGAAGAGCGGCCACCGACGATCGATGGCCGCTTGGCGGATGCGGAGCGCTGTGCGAGGCGATCAGACGTTCGGCGGAATCGTCAAGGTGACGGTCTGCCCAGGCTGAATCGATAGCGAGTTGCTGATCGGTGCGGCGTTCGAGCCGATCGGCTCGATCAGGAAACGCACGGTGTTCGCTGGACTGATGATGTATGCGGGAATGACGAAATCCTGATTCGTGTTCCCCGTGACCGTTCCGAGACGCTGGCGCGCTCCGCCGTTGCCGATCACGTACACGTTTGCGTCGAGATAGTTCTGGTTCTCCACGTGCACGCGCGTCGTGGCCGGTCCGCCTTCGTCATCGCGCATGTTGCGCGTGGCGTGACTGCATGCCGCGACGGTGGCGAACATGGCGACGATCGTGGCGAACTTCGCGAGCTGGACTCTCATATCGTGCTCTCTTGCTTTGGGTGTGAGTGTCATCCGATCTGATGTACACCGCAATGCACCCGACGTACCATCACGCCCGCATCAGCCCTGAGTTCCGCACTCAATCGCCGTTCGCGCGACCTTCCTTCTTCCCTTTGCGCGCGCCGATCGCCGTGGGCCCCCACGCGGGCGCATCGCTCGCCGGGAACGACTCCTCGCTCGCCTCGTCCACGCGCGCATTCACCGACAGCTGCGCGAGCTGCTCTATCAGCAGTCCGCAGAAGGCGGGAAGCTCGTTGGCCGACCGGCACGTGATGAGATGCTGGTCGCGATAGACGGCGCGCTCCGAGTAGATGCCGCCGGCAGCCTCGAGCGCGCCGCGAAGCTCCGCTGGTGCGGACAGCGTTCGCCCGCGAACCACGTTGGCGGCAATCAGCACGGAGCAGGCTGAGCCAACCGCGGCGACCAGCTTGTCGAGCTCGCAGAACGCGCGCACCAGCTCCTGCGCGCCAACATCGCCGCGCAGTGAATCGAGGCTTCGCGAGCCACCGGGTATGACAAGTGCGGCGAATTCGCGCGACTCGATGTCCCGCGCGAGAAAGTCGACCTCGAACGTATCCCCGCGATCGTCGCTCTCGACCGAGCCGATCGCTCCGCTGTCGATCGAGACGATGCACGCCGTTGCCCCGGCTTGACGAACCGCGTTGAGTGGCGCCTCGAGCTGCATCTGCTCCACGCCATCTGCGGACAGGAAGGCGACCTTCAGGTACTCGAGCGGTAGCGTCATGATGACCTCTGCGTGGTGGAGCGCACTTCGACAGCTGCGCGCAATGCAGTGAAATCTATGCTGGCAGTTTCGGTGCCGCTCACCTCGAGGGCCCGACGCTTGCGTTTGGACTCTCTAATCACACAGGAGTTGGTATGGCAGCGAAAAAGCAGAGCGGCGGAAAATCATCCCGCGGCAACGGATCGAGCACGTCCACCAAATCCAACGGCGGTTCCAGAACGCGTCCCAGCACTCGCGCCGTGTTCGTTGCGTCTCAGCGTCGCGCGGAAGCAAGCGATGCGAAGAACAAGGGAAAGAAGGAAAAATCAGGGTCGCAGCAGCCCGCCGCGATGAAGGAGCCCGCCGCGCCGTATCCAAAGCAGCATCAGTCACACCCGGGCATCGAGGCGGAGATCGATCCGCGTCCGCATTACAAAGGCGCTGCCTACAAGGCCGCGGGAAAGCTCGAAGGCAAAGCCGCTCTCGTCACTGGCGGCGACTCCGGCATCGGCCGTGCGGTGGCGTATTTCTTCGCGCGCGAAGGCGCAGACGTCGCGATCGTCTACCTCTCCGAGGAACAGCGCGATGCGGACGAGACCAAGCGCGCGATCGAGAGCGTCGGCCGGCGCTGCGTTCTGATTCCCGGCGATGTCACCGACTCCTCGTTCTGCGATGACGCCGTGGAGCAAACGCGCAAGCAGCTGGGCCGATTCGACATCCTCGTCAACAATGCGGCCTTTCAGCAGCACCAGGCATCGATCCAGGACATCTCGGACGAGCAGTTCGAGCTCACCTTTCGCACGAACATCTTCGGCTACTTCTACATGGCGCGCGCCGCGCTCAGGCATCTTCAACGCGGCGGCGCCATCATCAACACGGGCTCGGTCACCGGCCTCGAAGGAAGCGAGGAGATCATCGACTACTCGTCGACCAAGGGCGCGATCCACGCCTTCACCAAGGCGCTCGCGCAGAATCTCGTGGAGCAAGGGATTCGCGTGAACTGCGTTGCGCCGGGTCCGGTATGGACGCCGCTCAATGTCGCCGACAAGCCGCCGGAGAAAGTTGCGAAGCACGGCGCCGATGTGCCGATGAAGCGCGCCGCGCAGCCAGAGGAGCTCGCGCCCGCGTACGTCTACTTCGCCTCGGAGGCTGATTCGAGCTACGTGTCCGGCGAGGTGCTCTCCGTGCTCGGAGGACAGACATCGGCCGGTTGACGAATAACCGACGCTTTGCTGGCGGGAGGCACGCGCGCGCTCGATATTTGACACGTGCCCCTCGTTCCTCTCTTTGGTCACGACGCGCTTCGGCGCCGTCTCGCAGACAGCGCTGCCCGCTTCGCTCTGCCAGCGAGCTTGCTCATCGAAGGCCGCCGAGGCATCGGCAAGCAGCGCCTCGCACTCTGGCTCGGGCAGCTCCTGCTCTGCACCGGCAAAGGCGGGCGTCCCTGCGGCACATGCGTGAGCTGTCGCTATGCAGCGGAGCTCGTCCATCCCGACCTGCGCTGGTTCTTTCCGCGACCACGTCTGGCGAGCACCGATCCCACCGCGCAGGAGGTTCTCGAGGATCAGGCGGAGGCCGTGCGCGCGCGCGTGGCCGACTTCGGATTGTATCCGCCACCGAGCGGAAGCGACGCCATCTTCGTCGCGACCGTGCGCGCGCTCGTCCAGTTCGCGGCCTACAGCCCGAGCATCGCGAAGCGCAAAGTGATCGTCGTCGGCGATGCCGAGCGGATGGTGCCGCAGGAAGGCGCCGATCAGGCCGCGAATGCGTTCCTCAAGCTGCTCGAGGAGCCGCCCGCCGACACTACGATCATTCTCACCTCGAGCGAGTCCGGATCGCTGCTGCCGACCATTCGCTCGCGCGTGGTGTCGCTGCGCGTCGCCCCGCTGCCCAACGCCGCGATCGCGGAGTTTCTGCACGACCCGCACGTCGCCAAGGCACTCGCGACGCTCGATCTGCCGCCATCGGA
>DASXQD010000185.1:0-5793 GCA_036493195.1 Gemmatimonadaceae bacterium
GCCGCTCTCAGCCGCGGATCTCGAGCATTGGCACTACGACACCTTCATGGCGCACTGGCACGACGCCTATCGCGGACGGCAGCTCATGAGTTTCCGCCTCGCGGACGACGGGACGGTGGCGGGACTCGCGATCGGAGATGACGTGCTCTTCAGGCGCGAGAAGCCGAAGAGTTAAGTTGAAAGACACCTCTTTCCCCGATCCATCATGAAATTTCTCGTTCTGATCTACAACGAGCCCGAGTTGCTCAACGCCCTTCCGTCCACCGAATTCGACACGACGATGCGGGGGTGTTTCAACAAGGCCGATCAGCTGAAAAAGGATGGAAAGCTCCTCGACTCACGGATGTTGCAGGCGCCAAGCACCGCAAAGTCGATTCGCGTGCGCAATGGGCGCCGGACGACGCACGACGGTCCGTTCGCCGAGACGAAGGAGGTGCTCGGGGGCTTCAACTTGATCGAGGCCGAGAATATGGATGAGGCCTTGCGGATCGCGGCGGAATTTCCGTGGTCGGAAACGGGTTGCGTGGAAGTGCGGCCGCTGGAGGACATGGATGCCGTGCGACGGCGCGTGAAGGCGGCGCCGGCGCTCGCCAGCGCTTGAGCGGCGGCACGACGCGCGATCGTCTGACAGCGTAGTCGTCCTCGAGCGAATTCCTGGTTCAGTTCTTCGGCGCCGTCAGCGCGACGAAGTCCGCTCGCTGGCGAACGCTGGCGAACGCCGGATCCATGTGGACGTAGTCCAGCCAAATGCCTTGATCGAGCGCATCGCGCATCCGCGCAACCGCGAGATCGGGGCGCCCGAGCAGCGCATCATTGCGCGCGCGATAATAGCTCGCCGACCAGGAGACCACGTCGCCCGACTGGTGAGCGAGCCAGACGTCGAGCGAATCCACGAGTGCAGTGTCACCGCGCTCGGCGGCTATGCTCCCGAGCTCGCCCTTGAAGTCGACGTTGGTACTGTCCTCGTCGATCAAGGCCCGCAACATCTGCTCCGCCTCGGCGTACGATCGCATCAGCTCGAGCGACCACACCGCGACGAGCCGTTCCTCTTCAGTTGAGCGCTCTTGCGTGGTACGACCGCGGTACCAGGCGAGCGCACGGGTTGCTGCTTTCCGCGATGCGGCGGAGTCCCCGTGCACCGCGAGCTCGCGAGCAATCCAAACCGCGATCCATGCCGGCGTCGAGGAATATGCCGGTCGGCCGCTGGTGTACGGGGCGAGCCCGATGTCGATGGTCGGTTCCGTCTGAAGTGTCAATGCGGTGTCGACCATCGCCAGGGCTTCCTCGGGTCGCGCGAGCGCTGCCAACGCGATCCCCCGCAGCCAAGCCTTCGTGAGCGGTGCCACCGATGGCATACGCTCCGCGTACTTCAGCTCCTCGCGATGATTGCCCAGCCTGTGTAGCGCGCCCGTGATGCCGGACCAATAAGTGAAGTGCGACGAGTCCGTACTCCATGCGAGATCGGTCTGCGGATTTATGTGCTCATAAATGTCGAGGGCACGCTTTGGCTGATTTGCCCAGCCTGCAGCAGCTGCTGCGGACATTCGCAGGCCGGATGTTTGGGGCGCGAGCTCGGCGCGCTCGAGTGTGAGACGGAGCATCTCGTCGTTTCGCCCGTGACACCGGGCAACCGCAATTTGAAGCGACAGCCGCTGAATGCGATCGAGATTTCGCGCCGCGACGTCGAAGGCATGCGCGACTGAATCGATCACCGAGCATGCGCCGAAGTTGGACGCCGCCATCGCCACGGCGATGCCCGCATCGGTGAATGCGGGGTCGCGATGCGAGGCGTCGAGAAAGAGGGCTTCCGCACGTGGGCCGTCCCCGTGCCACCAGGCATCCCATCCTTCGAGATACGCCTGATACGCCTCGAAAGGTGGAATCTCGCCGGTCCGGTCGAACTCTTGTGGATCATGGACATTCACAACTGACGCCAGCGCGGACATCACGCGGGATCGGAGCTCGTCCAGCGCGCCCAATGGCGCGCGCTCCGTCGAGAAGATGGGCCCGATGGCACGAACGGTTCGTCCCGTCGGCACGTCGACGACTCCCGCCTGGAAAAGAATCGTATCTCCCGTGCGATAGAAATTTCCGGAGACGAGGAGCGAGGCGCCGGTGCGGTGGGCAGTGGTGAGCGGGTCAATGGAAGCGCCATTCGCTGCATGCCCCTGCACGAACGCCGCGCGCGAATCCACGACGTCTACGAGGCGCGTCCGCAGGAGTCCCTGCGTCAGCCAATCCTCGGCCATCCTCCCGAGCGACTCGTATTTCGGATCGCCCGTGCGATTGTCGAACGCAACCACGAGCACGCGTGCTCGTGTCGGGCCCGATGAGCGAGTCCGGGACGCGAGCGTGCCTGCGGCCAGAGCCACTATGATGACCGCAACGGCAAGTGCCCACACTCTTCGCGAGGAACGCACGGTGAAGGCGCGCGATTCGAACGGGGGCTCCGTGGGAGCCGAGACTGGAGCGCTGTCTTCGCGCAGCGTAGCCTGCACGACGGGTCCGGTCGCATCGGGCGGAACGGCCGAAGGCGGCGACGCCGACGACGCGCGAGTTCCGTTCGCGCGCGGCAACCGCTGTCCGTCGCGAATGCGAGCCGCGAGCGCAGCCGATTCGGCGGTCGGCCTGGAATTGAATTCCGCCGCCAATCGGCGCTCGTAGCTCTCGTACAGGCGCAGCGCACTTCCGCGGTCATCGCCTGCATCGAGGAGCGTCATGGATCGTCGCAGCCAGCTCTCGTCGTCAGGCGCCAATGCGCACGCGCGCTGGGCCCACCGCACCGCGGCCGCGCAGTTTCCGGCCGCCTCGTCACGCTCCACCAGCGCCTGCAACGCGCGCAGCACGAGGCCAACGATTCGCGCGCGCTCGCGCGAGAGCCACTCCTCGAAGGACTCACCGGCATTCGGGAAGTGCACACCCGCGAGCAGCTCCCCACGATAGTAGTCGACGGCCTCTTCGTGGCGTCCCTCCGCAACGGCCGCGCTCAGTTTCGTCACATCACAGGTCAATGACGCGGGATCGATCGCGATTGCGTCATCGCCGCGTGTGATCAGCACCCCGTCGCCAATCGATTCACGCAGATGGTAGAGCGTATTTCTGAGCGCCCTGCGTGCCGCGAACTGATCCAGCTCCGGCCAGAACATCGCCGTGAGCGCGTCGCGCCGGTGATATCCACCGCCTCCGGCGATCGCCAGATACGCCAGAAGGGCGAAGCGCTTCGGTTGCGCCGCCAACGAGCCGAACTCGCTTCCATCCGAGGCACGGACGGACTGCAGGCCGAGGAGGGTTAGCTCGATCATCAGAGCTCGAACGTACGTCCCGGGGCGTCGCTCAGCAATAAACATCCAGGCGACGGCTGCGCGACAGGGTGGGTCGTAGAATGCCCGCGAAATCTCCGTCGCGTCATTGCGGAGATCGGCGCTTGCTCTCGTCGTAGCACCCCTGTTCGAGGGAGTCACTCATGAGGAGCTCGACGGTCCTCGCCGCGGTAGTCGCAACACTGTGCTGGATGTTCGGCGTGTTCACCGCCTCATCGTTGTTCGCGGGATGCAGCAATTCCTCCGAACGCGACCGCGGCAGGCAGTCTCTGCTTCGACCGGGCGAGAGGGCCTCAAAAGGGGAGATAAGCATGGCGCAGGATCCCTGCACGCTGCTCTCGGCGCGAGAAGCCGAGCCGTATGTCGGCCCGCTCGGACTTTCGCCGTTTCGAGCGAGCGATGGCAGTAACGCGCCTGATACTGCAGGCGAAGAGTGCGTGTACCGCGGAAGGGATGGGCGCGAGCTCACTGTGCTCGCAGACTGGACGGGCGGCGACACGATGGGAGACGTGCCCGACGGTGCTCCGAAAGCCCGAGATGCAGGACCGTGGGACAGAGCGTCGTGGAGTCCCGGCGGCGCGCTCTTCGTCTATAAGGGCGCTGCGCGGATACGCATCGACATGACCGCCGCCCGCGGACAGAGGAAAGACGCGCTGGCGATCGCGCGCGAGATCGTTCCGCGCATCGGGCATCCGCTATGACCCCGGCGCTCACTTCCAGGGAGCAGCTGACATGACGACGAGAAATCGGAGACTGCTCTGGGCAGCGTCTGTGATCATCGCGTTCATACTGGGCTATCTACTCTGCCGCAAAGGCCAGCAGTGTCCGTCGTCGAGCCTGGGAGATGGAAGTGTCGCCGGTAACAGCCCTGGCTCGCAGCCCGGCGGCCCATCTCGGATACGCGTGAAGGGAAAGGTCGAGGGCGAGGTCAAATCGGGAGGAACGAGCGAGGGGGGTGGAGCGACCAAGTCCGGCGGTGGCGGAGGTGGCGGGGGCGGCGGCGGGGGCGATGATGAAGGTGGTGGCAATACCCGCGGCTCGGGTGAAGCGTTTGGCTCTGGCAAGCTCCGCGCTGACTCGGACGCCGCAGCCTCGTTGGGATCCGAAGTAGTTCGCGGACTCGCCTCGACGACAAGCGGTTTGGGCGGAAGCTCGGCGAATGAGCAGGTGGGTCCGACCGTCGATACGGTCACCGCACCGAACTTCAAGTACGATTTCACCGGCCTTCCGCGCTATTCGAACGTGACGCGCTCGATGAGCGGTTTGAGCACGCGCAAGGATGTTCCCGCGGATACGGGCACCGTCGCCGGCATGCTGACAGCGGACTCGTTCGATACGGTGACGTCCTGGTATCACACGCACGCGCCGCAAGGTTGGCACGAGACGAAGATGGGCAACATGGAACAGGTGGCCGCGCAGGTATCGAAGCAAAACATTGCGAAGATGCTCTCGGCGTACGTGAACGGCGCACCGGCGGGCGACTCCAGCGCGGCGCCGGCGGACGTGGCGCCGGGACATTCGATCGCGATCTGGACCGCACCCGATAACGATGCGCACCACTATCGCGGCATCATGGTGGTGACTACGCCAGGCGAGCCGACGCGCGTTGTCATGAAGCGTTCGGTGTCGCAATGACTTCGCGCATTCTCGAATCCGGCGCGCTCTCCAAAGATTGCTCACGACACGTGGAGCTCACCCAACGCCCGACGGGCGTCCAACTCACTCTGGTGCGGGAGAATTCAGCCATGAAGCGTATCGACCACTGCACGCGAATCCGCATTAATACGATCACGTTCGCCAGCGCCTGTATGCTGCTCGCCTCAGGGCCGCTGCGCGCTCAGGGTAGTGATTGCGTAGGAACGCTCGCCGCATCGTCCAAGATGCTCGACCTGCCATACCACATGTACATGATCGATAGCGCCCAGACCGACAGTCGTCTGAACGGCGGCAAGCCGACCGTCGGCGAAGTGATCTCGACGGGAGGCATGATGTACGTGCTTCACCGCGGCAAATGGACGAAGAGTCCATTGAGCACTGCCGACATGAAGCAAATGCAAGACAAGCAGCATACGGCAAACAAGGCGCAGTGCTCACACCTGCGGGATGAGAGCGTGAATGGTGAGCCCGCGGCAGTCTGGCGGACACACTCCGTGAATGAGGCGGGCACCATTGAGACGGACATGTGGATTTCGAAGACTCGGAACGTTCTTCTCAAGACCGACATCCACCAGGATGTCGGCGGTGTGTTCGGAAAGAGTCACATCGTGAGTCGCTACGATTACACCAACGTCCAGACGCCGGCGGGGGGCCAATGAGCCGGGACATCACCGCGCTGGTGGCTCTCATCGCCGCCGCAACCGTGCTCGCATCATGTAACAAGTCGGACAGCTCCTCTGGTGCCGTCGACAAAAACAGCGCACTCGGCGCCATCGAGTCTGCAGTGAGCGCGGATCGCGCCTCTTCACCGGATCCG
>DASXQD010000186.1:0-7506 GCA_036493195.1 Gemmatimonadaceae bacterium
GCAAGAAATCGATTTTGTAGAAACAACGGCGGACGCGCTCCAGCTGCGGAGACACATCCGCCATCAGCGTCCAAAACTAGCCGCCCCTTACCGCAGCGTCAAGCAAATACACGACGCACTCGCCCCCATGCGCGTCAGTCCACCTTCGTGAGCATGTTCGCATCGCGCGCGAGCCGCCAATTGCCGTCAGGCTCCTTCCGCAAAATCGTGAGCGTGTACCCCGATCGGCGCATCGCCTCACCGCTCGGCGGCGTCACCGTCAGCTCGATGTGATTGCGCAGATACGCCCACTCTCCCAGTACGCGCAGCTCGACGATGTCGCTGGTCCCATCCACCGTCACATCCGACATCCCCTGAAACGCCGCCGCGAACGCCGCTTTCCCGAACGGCGCATGCGCAGCCTGCATGAACACCACGTCATCCGTCATCAACTCGAGCACCGCCCTGAGATCGCCTGCTCTGGTCGCCGCGAACCACGACTCGACCACCGCTCTGATCGCGCGCTCATCGTCGGTCATCTCCACGCTCCTGTTGCTCGAGCTCCCGTTTCTCGCGAAAACAACAAGAGCCCCGAGCGCCAACTCCGCTCGAGGCTCCGACGATGGGCGGTACAAGACTCGAACTTGTGACCTCCACGATGTCAACGTGGCGCTCTAACCAACTGAGCTAACCGCCCGCACCAAACGCTCACGAAGCATCCGGCTTTCTACAGAGCGGGAAACGGGACTCGAACCCGCGACCCCAACCTTGGCAAGGTTGTGCTCTACCAACTGAGCTATTCCCGCGTGACGCGTGCGTGCTCTCCCGCCAATTCAGGTGGAGGCGAGGGGAATCGAACCCCTGACCTCTTGAATGCCATTCAAGCGCTCTCCCAACTGAGCTACGCCCCCTGAAATCTCATGGCGAAAAGCTCCGCCGCGAGCCGAGAATCTTACTTGGGCGTGCTCGGCCAGTCAAGCAAAATTGGGGCTGGCGCGACCTGTCCCCCGTTGTATTTTTGCCGCCGACATTCAGCGCGACCGAAACATCTGCACGCATCATCTCGCATCATCGACACTCAATCGGGACCGACATCCATGACCGAAGTGAAGCGCACCCGCCGTCGCGCAACCCCGTCCGGGATCGCGCCGACCGAACCGGAGCGCGACATCCTCGATCAATACCTCTATGAGGTCAGCACGTTCCCGCTGCTCAAGGGCACGCAGGAGTTCGATCTCGCACGACTCATTCGCGCCGGCGATCAGAATGCGCTCCAGGAGCTCGTCCAGCGCAATCTCCGCTTCGTCATCTCCGTCGCGAAGAAATATCAGAATCGCGGCATGGCCCTCATCGATCTCATCGGCGAAGGAAACGTCGGTCTCCTCACCGCCGCGCGGAAGTTCGATCCCGATCAGGGCGTGAAGTTCATCTCGTACGCCGTCTGGTGGATTCGCCAGGCGATCCTCTCTTCACTGGCGAAGCAGGGACGCACCGTCCGCGTACCGCTCAATCGCACCTCCGATCTCTCGCGCATCATCAAAGGCTCGGAGATCCTGCGCCAGAAGCTCCGCCGCGAGCCGATGCCCGAAGAGCTCGCGCAGCTCACCGGACTCACCGTCGAAGTCGTGCAGGCACTCTCCGCATTGAACAGTGGAGACATACGCCTCGACGCTCCGCTCGACCCCGACAGCGATCGCTCGCTCATCGAGCGCTTCGTGGCCGAGGAGGGAACGAATCCGGAAGACGAGTACATGAATCGATTCGTGAGCGAGGAGATCGAGCGCGCGCTCGCCACGCTTCCGGCCCGCGACGCGAAAGTGCTCCGCCTCTACTTCGGTCTCGACGGCGGTCGCGAGCACACCCTAGAAGAAATCGGCTCCATGCTCGGCGTCACCCGCGAGCGCGTGCGCCAGCTGCGCGACCGCGCACTCAAGCGCCTGCGCGAGGGCGAAGTCGGTCTCGCCCTCAGCAGCTTCGCCGCCTGATCGCTGCGTTCCTGATCGCTGCGTTCCTGATCGCTGCGTTACGGATTCGACTGCTTCGCCGCATTCGACTTCGCACGCCCCGCCGACCGCTTCGTCCACACGAGGATCGTACCGCACGAGCCGTTCTGCCCCTGGAACTGCACCGGCACCTCGCTCGCACTCTTGTAGACCTCCACCGCCTCGATGTCGTCCGGCCGAATCATCTGATCGAGGCTGTTGTCCGAATTGTCGAACGGCGATCCGTCCAGGTACCACTGCACCTGGCATCCCTGTCCGCGCGAGGACTGCACCACGTAGTTGTTGCCGTCGAAGCCGACCGTCAGCCCGGGGATCGTGCGGAACAGATCAGTCGTCAGCACCGACTGCCGTTTCTCGATCTCGTCCCGGTTGAGGAACGTGCCCAGCCCGCGCTTCGCGCGCGCATCGAATCCCGGAATGTCGCTGGTCTGCTTGCCCTCAATGGTCACGGTGCCGAGCACCTGGGCTTTCGCATCCATCACGGCGGTGAGGCGGCTCTCGCGCGTGGGCGAGAGATCCACCGTGTAGCGTTTGGGTGCATACGAGAGCTGTCGCACCTCGACCGTCTGCGTGCCCGCGGGCAGTCCGCTCAGGCGGAAGACTCCGCGAGAATCCGCGCGCGCGCCCACCGCCGCGCCCACCAGATACACCTGCGCCCCCTCGAGCGGTTTACCATCCGCGCCAACCACCGTGCCGTTGAGCTGCGCGGTGCCGAGCGGCTTGCGCCCTTCTGCCGGACCGCCGGCTTGCGAGCTCGCAGGCGCTGCGGCCACCACTCGCTCGCCCACGAGGAAGTCGCGCTGAATCACGCCGCCCGGCGGCATGGTCACGTCGATCCATCCGCTCGCCTTCGTTCCGAGTCTGGCCTGCGCGCGCAGCGCGACGCCATTCGGTAATCCGCAAAGCCGGTAGTCGCCGCGCGGACCCACGGTCGTGTGCACCGCCTTGGGCAGCTTCGTCAGCGAGCTGGTGCCGATGCTCATCTCGGTCCACATCACGACCACGAGCGCGCCGACCAGCGGCACATCCGTGTCCGCATTGCGCACCACTCCCATCATCAGTCCCTTTCCCTCGCTCGCGCTGTCGCGGCAGATCACGCGAAGCACGGTGCGCATGGAGGGAACGCCCAGATCGAGCAGTGCCGATTCGCCATGGTGGATCCCGATCTGCCGCACCGGCGGCGTGATCCCCATCGAGTCCATCGACGCCATGAAGAAGCCGACGGTCGCCACGCCTTCGGGGAGACTGTCGACGTCGAAGTGATACATGCCCGCGGAATCGGTGACCGTCTGGCGCGTGGTCCCCGCAATGATCACGGTCGCGCCACGCACGGGCTCGTCGTGCAGGCTGTCGTAGACGATGCCCGAGAGTGTCGGATGCCCTTCGGGCGCCGCCGCCCGCCTCGGCATCTCCGTCGGACGCGTTGGCGTAGAGGTCGTGTCGGGGGCAGGCTTGCCGATGCGATGGATGACCTGCGCGTCCATGGCCGACGCGGTCAACGTGACACAGGTGGCAGCGGTGATGAGCGAGAACGCGAGAGAAGCGAGTCGGCGCATGCGCGATGAAATGGGGAAGTCTCGCGACGAGTGTGTCGTAGCGAAGTGGTAGCGCAGTCAAGATAAAACGAATCCGGTGTCGCAACCGTTGTCGAGGGGCCGCCGGTACACACCCTCGTTTCTACCGTACCCGTCGACTGCCCAATCGTTCGCGAGCCTCGACCCCCTGTTGAGCGGTCGTTGCCCGCCGATGTCGATTGCGGCACATTTCCGAATGATCAAGCTCCAGGACGTCTACAAATCCTTCGGCAACAAGAAGGTGCTCCAGGGATTCTCACTGGACGTCACGGAAGGCGAGACGATGGTCATCATCGGCTACTCGGGAACGGGCAAGTCGGTGGCGATCAAGCACATTGTCGGCCTCCTCGAGCCCGATTCCGGCACGGTGTTCGTGGATGGGCTCGAGGTTCCGACGCTCCCCCGGCGCGAGCTCTACGCTCTTCGCGCGCGCATCGGCTACGTCTTCCAGTTTGCCGCGCTCTTCGACTCGATGAGCATCGGCGACAACGTCGCGATGGGGCTGCGGAAGCTCGAGATGAAGCCGAACGAGATCCGCCAGCGCGTCACCGAGGCGCTCCGCCTCGTCGATCTGCCCGACACGGAGAGCCGCTTCCCGGCCGAGCTGTCGGGCGGCATGCGAAAGCGCGTCGGGATCGCGCGGGCAATCGCGCTCCGGCCCAAGTACATCCTCTATGATGAGCCCACCACGGGTCTCGATCCCGTCACCAGTGCGGTGATCGACGAGCTCATGCTCCGCATGCGGAAGCAGCTGGGCGTGACGGGTGTCGTCATCACCCACGACATGCGGAGCGCGTACACGGTCGGCTCCCGCATCGCGATGCTCTACGATGGGCGCGTGCGACAGGTGGGCACGGTCGACGAGATCAGGAACACGAAGGATCCGGTCGTTCGCCAGTTCATCGAGGGGCGCGCGTCGCTCAACGAGGTCGAGATGTCGGGCGTCCCCGCGACCGCGCGCGGATAGGAGCGTGACGCGCACGCGCGCCAGCCGCGAGGTCTCCGCCGGGGGCGTGGTGTATCGCGTCGAAGGTGGGCGCCCGCTCTTTCTGCTGATCCGCGACAGCTATCGCAACTGGGGATTTCCGAAGGGACATCTGGAAAAGCGCGAGCTGCCGGAGGCCGCAGCGCTGCGCGAGGTGTCGGAGGAGACGGGACTTGGCGATCTGGTGGTGCGCGCCGAGCTCGCGACCATCGACTGGCACTTTCGCTTTCGCGGGAAGCTGATCCACAAGATCTGTCACTTCTTTCTGATGGAATCGGAGAACGGCGCCACGAGCCCGCAGCGCGAAGAGGGGATCACGGCGTGCAAGTGGGTGCCGATCGATGAGGCGCTCACGCTCATCTCGTATGCCAATGCGCGCGAGGTACTGCAGCGCGCGGCGGAGATGGTAGGCGGCGCGCCGGCCGCGCATTGATCTCCCACTCTACCATAGTGGTCGCCTACGCTCCGCGCGAGCACACGCGCGCGCGCGTGCGTGCGACGCTCGTGCACGTGCATCGGCGCGGCGTGCTCGCGCGCACCGAGCGTGACTTCGCGAACGCGTTCCGCACGCACTTCGTGAATACCGCACTCGTCGAGGTCACTGCCGACGATGACGGGCACGAGCCCGCCGAGCTCGCGCGGGAGTATCCGAGCGTTCCGTTCCTGGGGCTCACGCCCTTTCGCCCCGTCGACGCGCCGGCGATCGCGCGATGCGCGGAGCTCGACTTCGCCGATGTTCTCGCGGACGGCACGGATGACGGCGTGCTCGCCCACGCCCTTCTGACCCACGGATTCTCCACGCACTTCGCGGCGGCGCTCGACGCGCCGCCCGAGCCGCTGGCGCTCGCCTCACCGCTGCAGCACGCGGCATGGCGCGCGATCGTCGCTCGTGCGGGGCAGCCGGTCGGCTCCGTCGAGATCGCGAAACAGCTGGGCATCTCGCGCGAGCATCTGAGCCGCACCTTCTCCGCGGGCGGTGCGCCCTCGCTCAAGCGCGTGATGGACTTCGTGCGCCTGCTGGCCGCCGGGGAGCTCGCAAAGAATCCAGGCTACGATCTCGCGGCGGTCGCGCGCCTCACCGGCTTCGCGTCGGTCGCAAAGCTCTCCGGAACCGTGAAACGCCTGGTGCACGCGCAGGCGACCGCGCTCACGGCGCTTCGCTCCACCGATCTGCTGGAGCGGTTCCTCCGCGGCTAGCGGCTGCCCGCATTATGGTATATATGGGCAGTTCGACTATTGCCCGATCGGCTAGCTTGTGATAATTTTCACAAGCTACGCCGCGTTCTTTTCGTGACCTCCTAGCCCGCTGCCGACATGGCCTCCGAAACCACGCTCCGCCCCGCCGAAATCAAGGACATCCTCCTCCGCGAGATCGAAGCGGCGGACCTCCACGAGCTCGACGTCGAAGATGTCGGGACCCTGCTCGAGGTCAAGGACGGCATCGCCCGCATCTACGGGCTGAACAAGGCCATGGCCGGCGAGATGCTCGAGTGCACCGCCTCCGAGTCCGGCAACAAGATCACGGCCCTCGCGCTCAACCTCGAGGAAGACAATATCGGCGCCGTCATCCTCGGCGACTGGCTCGAGCTCAAGGAAGGCGACGAGGTTCGCCGCACCCGCCGCGTTCTCGAGGTGCCCGTCGGGCCCGAGATGCTCGGCCGCGTCGTCGACGCCCTCGGCAATCCGATCGACGGTCTGGGTCCGATCACCGCCAAGCTCACGCGCAAGGTCGAGTCGGAGGCGCCGGGCATCATCGTCCGCCAGCCTGTGAAGGAGCCGCTGCAGACGGGACTCAAGGCCATCGACGCGATGATCCCGATCGGCCGCGGCCAGCGCGAGCTGATCATCGGCGACCGCGGCATCGGCAAGACGGCGATTGCGATCGACACGATCATCAATCAGAAGGGCACCGGCGTTCTCTGCGTGTACGTCGCGATCGGACAGAAGAAGTCCACGGTCGCATCCACGGTGGAGAAGCTCCGCCAGACCGGCGCGCTCGAGTACACGATCGTCGTCGTCGCCGCCGCATCCGATCCCGCGCCGATGCAGTACATCGCGCCGTACTCGGGATGCGCGATGGCCGAGTACTTCATGTACAACGAGGGAAAGGCGACGCTGTGCGTGTACGACGATCTCTCGAAGCAGGCGGCCGCGTATCGCTCGATCTCGCTCGTGCTGCGCCGCCCGCCGGGTCGCGAGGCATACCCAGGCGACGTGTTCTATCTCCACTCACGGCTGCTCGAACGCGCCGCGAAGCTGAGCGAGGATGCGAGCGTCGTGGACAACGTCCACATCTTCAAGCCGGGCGGCTCCCTCACCGCGCTGCCGATCATCGAGACGCAGGCCGGCGACGTCTCCGCCTACATCCCGACGAACGTCATCTCGATCACCGACGGCCAGATCTTCCTCGAGGCCGATTTGTTCAACGCCGGCACCCGTCCCGCGATCAACGCCGGCATCTCGGTGTAGCGCGTCGGCGGCTCGGCGCAGATCAAGGCCATGCGCTCCGTCGCGGGCCGCCTCCGCCTCGATCTCGCGCAGTACCGCGAGCTCGAAGCCTTCGCGGCGTTCGCGTCGGATCTCGACAAGGCCACCAAGGCGCAGCTCGAGCGCGGCGCGCGCACGGTCGAAGTGCTCAAGCAGCCGCAGTACGAGCCGATGCCCGTCGAGCAGCAGGTCATGATCATCTACGCCGTGTCCAACGGCTTCCTCGATGACATCGAGGTGTCGCGCCTGCGCGCGTGGGAGAAGGAGTTCCTCGCGTTCATGACGACGACCTATCCGCAGGTCGGTCTCGGCATTCGCGACCAGAAGGTGCTGTCGAAGGAGATCGAGGAGAATCTCAAGCGCGGCATCGCGGCCTTCAAGGCGACGCCGGCCGGAGCGCCGACGCCCGCCGCGTCCGCGGCTGCGGCGAAGTAGCCACTCGCACCCGACAAGCTGACTCATGGCGCAGGGACGCGAG
>DASXQD010000187.1:0-2034 GCA_036493195.1 Gemmatimonadaceae bacterium
ACGGCGGCGCCTTCCGACACGAGCCAAAGAGGCGAGAGCCCCATCACGATCGCGACGAGTCGGCGCGTCGGGATGATCGCCACCATCGCTCGCCCGATCGCGCCGAGCACTTTCCGAGCAGTGATCACTTGGGCGCCACGATTCGCGTGAGGAGCGCATCGAGCACGTCGTCGCTGCTGCGCCCCTCGACCTCCGCCTCGGGTGAGACCATCACGCGGTGGCGCAGCACGGGAAGCGCGAACTGCTTCACATCGTCGGGGGTCGCGAAGTCTCGGCCCGCCAGCAGTGCCGCCGCGCGCGCCGTACGAAAGAGCGCAACGCTGGCGCGCGGTGAGCCGCCCAGCGTGAGCGATGGATCCTCGCGCGTGGCGCGAACGATGTCCGCGATGTACTCGCGCACCTCGGGCGCAACGCGCACTCCGTCCACCGCGCCGCGCAGCTCGCGGCACGCGGCCTCGTCGAGCACCGGAGCCGGCCGCACGTCGGACGCACGCTCGGCGTCGAAGCCGCGCGAATAGTTGTCGAGCATCCCGAGCTCCGCGTTTCGCGACGGATACGTCACGCGGATCTTGAGCAGGAATCGATCGAGCTGCGCCTCGGGAAGCGGGTACGTGCCCTCGTACTCCACGGGGTTCTGGGTCGCGAACACGGTGAAGAGATCGCCGAGCGATCGGCCCTCGCCATCGATCGTGACCTGCCGCTCGCCCATTGCCTCGAGCAACGCCGCCTGCGTTTTGGCGGGGGCGCGGTTGATCTCGTCGGCGAGCAGAAGATCGGTGAACACCGGGCCCGCGCGAAATTCGGAGGTGCGGCCGCCATCGCGGAGCACGTTGATGCCGGTGATGTCGGCAGGCATCAGATCCGGCGTGAACTGGATCCGGCCGAAGCGCGTGTTGAGCGCGCCGGCGAGCACCCGAACCAGGAGCGTCTTCGCGGTGCCGGGCACGCCCTCGAGCAGCGCGTGCCCGCGCGCGAGAAAGGCGACCAGCGCCTCGTCGATCACACCTTCCTGTCCGATGACGCGCTCCGACACCACTGCGCGCACGCGCGCGAGCGAGTCGGTGATCTGCTCTGGTGTGATCACGTGATGAAGTTCCTCTCGATGTGGTCGATCGCCGCTCCGGCCGAAACGAGTTGCTCGGTCGAGGGTTTGTTCGCGAGCGCGTGCGTCAGGATATCGATGTCCTTCCCGAGCGCGGGCGCGCGCGCACGCAACAGCGCGAGATATGCGTCGTCGCCGAGCTGTGAGGTGGTGCCGAGCGGATGCCGTCGACGCACGCCGCGCACGAGTCGCTGAACAGCGAGCGTGGTTGCGCCGATCGCTTCGTAGGCGCGGGACAGCGCGCTCACGTGCTCGAGAGGCGATCGGCGCTCGTATCGCGCGCGGGACTTTGGTGCGATCGGACGCACCCCGATCACGAGCAGATAGAGCAGCGCAGCGGCCGCGAGCTGCAGAATCGCGCGGCCCCAGATCGTGCCGATCAACGCGTCGGCGAGCACGGTGGTCCTCGAGATTTGCTCGCCGTAGCCCTGGTGGTACTCGTCGAAAATGATCGGAGAGCGCCTTGTCGCGTTGACGCTCTCGAGAATGCGCACCGCCAATACGGCGCCGGCTGTCTTGCGGAGAACGTCATTCCGAAGAAAGCTGGGATCCGCAATCGCGACTACCTGTCCCCGACCGATGGCGAGAATCGATATCTCGGGCTTGATGTTTCTCCTGTCGACGTACACGAGCGTTCTCGCCGATGCCGGCCACGCACCCACGGAATCGGAGTCGCTGGGCGGCGTGCCCTCGAGATACGCGTGAAAGGAGCGTGCGCTCAGCTCCCCGAACGCCTCGCGCACCGAGTCGACGCGGCCGGCAGACCCGAACAGCGAATCCGAGGTCGCTTGAAGCGGGATGAACGTTCTGTTCGATATTTCGACTCCGATGGAATCCGAAATCGCGCTCCCACGTTCCGGAACGACGATCGCGTTCGCGCCGCGCCGGACAGCCTCGAGCAACGTGTGGATCTCGTGTGCGCTCGGATCGAG
>DASXQD010000188.1:0-12959 GCA_036493195.1 Gemmatimonadaceae bacterium
CGAGCACCTGATCGACCCAGCCCGCGAGCGCATCCTCGTTCCGCTCCTGCAGCAACCCTTCCCTGCGCGCGATGTCCTGCGGCTTCTCTCCCGTCTCGCTCGCGATCGCAAAGATCCTGGTGGCGGCGGCGTGGCTGACCGTGTCGTCCTGCACCATCGCCAGCAGCTGCGCGAGCGCTTCGGGCGTGACCTTGAGCGTGGCGAGATCGGCGCCGGCGTTGATCACTTGCCGCACGTCGCGAATCACCCAGTTGGCGGCGGTCCTCGGGTCGGCGCCCGCGGCCACGATCCGCTCGAAGTACTCCGCGAGCGGCGGGTTCGCGGTGAGCACCTCGATCTCGACGGGCGTGAGCTTGTACTCGTTCGCGAAACGCGCGCGCTTCGCCGCCGGGAGCTCCGGCAGATCGTCGCACATCTGCTTGATCCAGCCTGGCGTGAGCTGCAGCGGCGGTAGATCCGGCTCGGGAAAATATCGATAGTCGTGGCTCGCTTCCTTGCTGCGAGCCGGACGCACCTCGCCCTTGTTCGCATCCCAGAGCATGGTCTGTTGCGTGACCTCGTCGCCGCTCTCGATCAGCTTCACCTGACGCGCGAACTCGAGCTCGAGCGCACGCTCCACACCCGAGAAGGAGTTGAGATTCTTCACCTCCGTCTTGGTGCCGAGCTTCGTTGCGCCGCGCAGGCGCGCGCTGACGTTCGCGTCGACGCGGAGACTTCCCTCCTCCATGTTCGCGTCGCTCACACCGACGTACTCGATGAGCTGCTTGAGTGCGCGCAGATACGCGCCGGCCTCGCGAGAGGAGCGCATGTCGGGCTCGCTCACGATCTCGATGAGCGGCACGCCCGAGCGATTCAGATCGATTGCGGTCGCGCCCTGGTAGCGATCGTGCACCGATTTACCGGCGTCCTCCTCCATGTGCACGCGCGTGATGCGCACCGTGACGGGCGTACCGTCCTTGTTCGTGCCGATATCCAGCTTCCCATGCTCCGCGAGTGGCTTGTCGAACTGCGAGATCTGGTAGCCCTTCGGCAAGTCGGGATAGAAGTAGTTCTTTCGCGCGAAAATCGAGATCTCGTTGACGGTGCACGACAGCGCGTGGGCGGCACGAACCGCGAGTCGAACGGCTTCCCCGTTGAGCACGGGGAGCGCACCTGGCAGCGCGAGGCACACCGGGCAGGTGTTCGCATTCGGTGGCGCGCCGTACGCCGTGCTGCAGTTGCAGAATGCCTTCGTGCGCGTGAGCAGCTGCACGTGCACCTCGAGCCCGACCACCATCTCGTACTTGACCATCTCGTACTTGTCCAGCGCGCTCATCTCGCCTCCCGGCACGCGGCTTCGAGCGCGAAGGCGCCGCGAAACATCGTCTGCTCGTCGAAGTGGCGGGCGATGAGCTGCCCTCCGATCGGGAGTCCGTCGATCTCGCCGATCGGCACCGACATCGCCGGAACTCCCGAGAGATTCGCCGTCGCCGTGAAGATGTCGTTCAGATACATCTCGTACGGATCCGACTTGGCCCCGAGCTCGAACGCTGGCGACGGCGTCGTGGGCGTGAACAGCAGATGCACGCCGGACTCGAAGACGTCGCGGAAGTCCTTCGCGATCAGCGTGCGCACCTCCTGTGCCTTCTTGTAGTACGCATCGTAGTAGCCGGCGGAGAGCACGTAGGTGCCGAGCAGAATGCGGCGTGTGACCTCGGGCCCGAAGCCGCGCGTGCGCGTGCGCTCGTACATCTCCCGCAGGCTCTCCGATGGCACGCGCAGCCCGTACCGCACGCCATCGAAACGGGCCAGATTCGACGACGCCTCGGCCGGCGCGATGATATAGTAGACCGGGATCGCGAGATCCGTGTGCGGCAGCGAGACGTCGCGAATCCGGGCGCCGCGCGCGCGCAGCAGGCCGAGGGCGGCATCACATCGCTCCGCGACACGCGCATCGAGCGACTTCGGGAAGTACTCGCGAGGGCGACCGATCACGAGCCCGCTGAGATCCGCAGTGGCTGCCGCTCGGTACGGACTCACGGGACAGTCTGCGCTCGTCGCATCGCGCGGATCGCGCCCCGCAATCACCTCGAGCGCGGTCGCCGCGTCGAGGACCGTGGCGCCAAACACGCCGATCTGATCGAGCGATGACGCGAAGGCGACGAGGCCAAAGCGGCTCACGCGTCCGTACGTAGGCTTCACGCCGACGATGCCGCAGTACGAAGCGGGCTGGCGCACGGAGCCGCCGGTCTCGGAGCCGAGCGCGATGCGCACGATGCCGGCGGCGACGGAGGCCGCCGATCCACCTGACGAGCCGCCCGGTACACGCGTGCGGTCCACGGGATTGAGTACCGGTCCCCACGCGCTGTACTCGTTCGAGCTCCCCATCGCGAACTCGTCACAGTTCGTCTTGCCGACGAGCACCGCCCCGGCATCGCGCAGCCGCGAGATCACGGTCGCCTCGTAAGGGCTCACGTAACCCTCGAGAATGCGAGAGCCGCAGGTCGTCTGCAGATGCGTGGTCGCGATGTTGTCCTTCGCGACGAAGGGCACGCCCTTGAGCGCACCGGGCGCAGCCGCGACATCGACCGCCCTTGCCTCGAGGAGCGCGCGATCCTCGTCGGTCCACAGAATGCAGTTGAGCCCCGTCGGTCCGGCATCCACGTCCGCCATGCGCGCGAACGCATCGCGCACCGCGCTCACCGCCGTGGGGCTCACTCTACCGACTCATCGTCGCCGGCGCCTTCGTGCGTGGCCAGCCGCGGCACGAGAAGAAATCCGTCACGCACGCTCGGCGCGAATGAATCAAGGGCCGCATCCATCGGGATCGGCGGACCGATGTCGATGCGCAACGGCATCGCTGCGTCGCCCACGCCCTGCGTTGCCGGAACTTCCTTCGTATTCACGAGCGCGAGCGCGTCCATGTGCATGAGAATTCCGTTGAGCTGCGCGACGAGCTCCGGAACAAGGCTCTCGGGCACGGAGAGTCGCGCGAGCGCCGCAACGTGGCGCACGTCATCGGGACCGATCGCCATTACTCGAAGCCTCGCTCGAGTCCCGCGTACTGCACGACGAGCCGCTTGCTTCCGATCGTCTCGTCGTCGAAGGCGACCGTGACCTTCATGTCGCGTGCGACGCCCGAGAGCTCGGTGACGGTTCCCGATCCGAAGCGCGCGTGCTTCACGCGCTCACCCTTCACGAAGCGAGGCGCGTCCTGCGAGGCATCGGCTTCGCTGTAGACCCACGAGCGATCGACCGTCTGCCCCGGGCGGCGCGAAGACGGCGACTGCGAGAACGTCGGCACCGCGCGCGTGCTGCCGCGCAGCTTGAACGACGAGCGCTGCGTGACGAGCGCCGGCGGAATGGGCTGCAGAAAGCTCGACGGAATGCACTGCATCGTCTCGCCGTTTCGGCGACGGCTGCGCGCGTGGGAGAGGTAGAGCTTTCGCATCGCCCGCGTGATCCCCACGTAGAAGAGACGGCGTTCTTCCTCCATCTCGTCGGGCGTGTCCTGCGCACGGCGCAGCGGGAAGAGCCCATCCTCGAGTCCCGTGATGAACACCGCGGGAAACTCGAGTCCCTTCGCGTTGTGCAGCGTCATCATCGTGACCGCGTCCGCATTCGGATTCTGGCGATCGACGTCGGTGATGAGCGAGGCGTGTTGGAGAAAGTGATCGAGCGGCGTGAGGCCGAGCTCTCCGCCCTCATCGGCAACGGTCTCCGAGGCTCCGGCAATCAGCTCCTTCACGTTCTCGATGCGCTCCATTCCCTCCGGTCCTTCCGACTTCAGATGGTCCGCGAACCGGATCTCTTCGATGACATTGCGCAGCAGCTCGTCGACCGAGCTGTCCTTCGCGTTCTCGCGCTGGCGAAGAATCAGCGAGGAGAAGTCGGCGAGCGCCTGGCGCGCGGCAGGGCGCAGGGACGCGAGTCGCGGGGAGTCGGACGCGATCTCGAGCATCGGGCGCTTCGCGTCGCGCGCGATCCCGGCGAGTGTCTCGAGCGTCGCATCGCCAAGCCCTCGACGCGGCACCGATACGGCGCGCAGAAAGGCTTCGTCGTCGGCCGGGTTCGCGATCAGCTTGAGATAGCTCATCAGATCGCGAATCTCGCGCCGGTCGTAGAAGCGCACCGCGCCCACGAGGCGATACGGAATGGCGCGCTTGCGCAGCGATTCCTCGAGCGCGCGGCTCTGCGAGTTGGTGCGATACAGCACGGCGATCTCGCGATAGTCGAGCGCGCGCGCGCCGCTGCCCAGTGTCACGATCTCCTCGGCCACGAACTCCGCCTCGTCGCGCTCGTCGAGCGTGGCGACCTGCGTCACGGCGTCGCCCGGCGGAAGCGTGGCGCGCAGCGTCTTTCCGCGACGACCGACGTTCGCGCTGATCACCGCATTCGCGAGATCGAGCACCTGCGGCGTGGAGCGATAGTTGTCCTCGAGGCGGACGACCACCGCGCTCGGGAAATCGCGCTCGAAGTCGAGGATGTTCCGGATGTCGGCGCCGCGCCATCCGTAGATGCTCTGATCATCGTCACCAACGACGAGCACGTTGCCGTCGGCACCCGCGAGCAGCTTCACGAATTCGTACTGGGCGCGGTTCGTGTCCTGATACTCGTCCACGAGCAAGAATCGGAAACGCTCGCGATACGCGGCGACGCGATCCGGATGCTGCTGCAGCACGCGCACGGGAAGCACGAGGAGATCGTCGAAGTCCACCGCATTGGCATCCCGCAGCGTGCGCTCCCACTGATCGTATACGAGCGACGCCGCCTTGCTGAGCGGATCCATCGCGAGCTTCGCGTACTCCTCCGGAGAGACGAGCGCGTTCTTCGCGCCGGAGATCGCGCTGCGCAGCGCCTTCGGCGACCATGTCTTGGTCGAGATCTTGATCCGCTCCATGATGCGGCGTACGGCCGCGAGCGAGTCATCCTCATCGTAGATCGTGAAGCTCGCCGTGCGCCCGACCAGCTGCGCTTCGCGGCGCAGCATGCGCGCGCCGATCGCGTGGAAGGTGCCGACCCACATGCCGGTAGGCATCTCGCCGATGAGCTTCGCGATCCGCTCGCGCATCTCGCCCGCGGCCTTGTTCGTGAACGTCACGGCGAGGATGTGTGAGGGATCCACTCCGTGATGCTCGATCAGTCGCGCGATTCGCGTCGTGAGCACTCGCGTCTTGCCGGAGCCGGCGCCGGCGAGCACAAGGATCGGGCCTTCGAAGTGGAGACCAGCCTCGCGTTGTGCGGGATTCAGCCTGGCGAGTGCGTCTTCGGACACATCTGTGACGGGGGAGCTGCTCATCCCTGAAGTATAATGTCGAAGGTCGCGCCTTTGTCCGACGGCGTGAGCACCAATCGACCGCGATGATTTTCCTCCGCGATGCGCTTGGCGAGCGACAGTCCGATGCCCCACCCCGACTCCTTCGTCGAGAAGCCGGGCTCGAAGATTCTCGCGCGCATCTCGCGCGGAATGCCGGGGCCGTCGTCGGCGACGCGCAGGCGCACGCGGTCGGGATCGAGACGCTTCGTCATGATGTACATGCGTCCGCCGCGACCGGCCAATGCATCGAGCCCATTCTTCACGAGCACCTCGAGTGCCCACTCGAGCAGCACCTCGTCACCCTCGATCGTGAGCGGCTCGTTGCCACCGGAGGCCACGATCGTGACGCGATGCGCGAGCGTGGGCACGCGCGCCTGGAAGTAGTTCCCCACGCGCACCACGAGCGCGCCGAGATCGACGACGTCGCGGCGCGGCGGTCGTCCGATGCGCTCGAAGCGATGCGAGACGCGCTGCAGCCGCTCCAGATCGCCTTCCATGTGCGCGATCGCGGAGGAGGAGAGTGCATCGGCGCTCTGCTCGCGCAGCAGCTCGAGCCAGCCGCTCAGGCTCGAGAGCGGAGTCGCGAGCTGGTGCGCGGACTCGCGCGCCATTCCCGCCCACACGCGCTCACGGTCCGCACGGTTGCGCGTGCGGAGCGTGTAGAGACCCGCGAGAAAGACGAACACCAGCAGTGATGCCAGCACCACCGGGATGAAGCGCAGGCTCGTGATCAGCTGGCTGTCGCCGAAGTGCACCATCCCGATGCCCCGCTCGACCACCGGAGGGTTCAGCCGGTCGAGCACCGGGATGTAGTCGCGCACCTTGGGGTCGGACAACGGTGCCGTGAAGGGGAGATTCGCGGCCGCCGTCGGCACGCCCCTGTCATCCGTGACGATCACCGGCACCCCTAGTGCGTCTATGTGTCGCGCGAGATCAAGGAGCGCGTCGTTCCCTGCGTCCGGCCGCGGATCCGCCAGCGCGCGAAACACCCGCGCGTACATCTGACCGGAGCGTCCCGCATCGCGGCGCAGCTCCAGCACCACGCGCCGCGAAAAGAGGATGTACGCACCGAGCAGCAGTGCGAGCAGCACTCCCAGAATCATGACCGGCGCGCGTCCGCGCATCCCGGCTACTCGAGTGTATCGCCGCCGAAATACCGGCGGAGCGCGTCCGGAATCGCGACGGTGCCATCCGCGCGTTGATAGTTCTCGAGGATGGCGATGATCGTGCGCGGGAATGCGAGCGCCGAGCCGTTGAGCGTGTGCACGAATCGCGGCTTCTCACCCGGCGCGGGGCGATAGCGGATGTTGGCGCGACGCGCCTGAAAGTCGCCGAAATTGCTGCACGAGGACACCTCGAGCCACTTCCCGACCCCGGGCGCCCACAGCTCCAGGTCGTAGGTCTTCGCAGAGGAGAACCCCGTGTCGCCGGCTGCGAGCAGGACCACGCGATACGGAAGCCCGAGCAGCTGCAGCACGCGTTCCGCGTGTCCGGTGAGGGTCTCGAGCTCCGCAGCCGAGCTCTCGGGCGTCGTGACGCGCACGAGCTCCACCTTGTCGAACTGGTGAACGCGAATGAGACCGCGCGTGTCCTTTCCCGCGGCACCGGCCTCGCGGCGAAAGCAGGGCGTGTACGCGGTGAGCGCGCGCGGAAGCACGCTCGCCTCGAGGATCTCACCGCGAAGCAGATTCGTCAGCGGCACTTCGGCAGTCGGAATGAGAAAGAGATCGTCATCGGTGCGATACGCCTCGTCCTCGAATTTCGGCAGCTGCCCGGTGCCCGTCATCGTCTCGCGCGTGACCAGGAACGGCACCCACGCTTCCTCGTAACCCTGCTCGCGCGTGTGAAGATCGAGCATGAACGACATGAGCGCGCGCACGAGGCGCGCACCGCCCCGCCGGAGCACGATGAATCCCGAGCCCGACACCTTTGCGCCGGCGGCGAGATCGAGAATGCCGAGCTGCTCGCCGATCTCCCAATGCGGACGCATGCCGTCGGTCGCGCGCGGCTCGCCCCACGCGCGCACGATGCGGTTGTTCTCCTCGCCGCCCTCGGGCACCTCGGCCAGCGGAATGTTCGGCAGCTGCAGGAGGATCTCATCGAGCTCTCGCTCGCACTCGGCGAGCGCGCCCTCGATCGTCGCGATCTCATCGCCCAGCACGCGCATGTCGCGGATGAGCTCATCGGCGCTCTCCTTCCGCTTCTTCAGGCGTGCGACGTCCAGGCTCACCGCGTTGCGTGTTGCCTTTTTTTCTTCGACCTGCTGAATGAGCGCGCGCCGGCTCCCATCCAGCAGCTCGGCGCGATCGATGCGCGGGGCGAGCGCGTCGAGCTCACGGCGGCGGCGCATCCCGTCGCGCAACGACTCCAGATTGTCCCGCAACAATCTCAGGTCGTGCACAGTCAGCTGGTCGGAATGCCATCGAGGAACGAGACGAAGCCGCAGTTCGGATCATTGCGCATGCGGTACCAGATGGTGCGCGGCGTGTGCGGCGGAGCCGCCTCGTCGTAGAAAATCGAGTCGATCACGATTTTGGCGTACAAGAAGGTGCGGGCCTGTATTCCTTGCGTTGCGCACTGCGCGGACGATGACTGCACGAGCAGCACGTCCCCGGCCTTGATGAACACGGGAAGCGTGTCGTCGTACCCGCTCGTGGGCGCCTTGGTGATCGCGTCGTATGGCTGGGTGGCGAGCTGCAAGCCGGCGGTGAGCGTGACTCCGATGGCGTGCGGAGGATACGCGAAGGCCGAATCGTGACGGATGTCGAACACCACATCGTACTGCTCGCCCGGCGTGGCGATCACGGCGCGGGGAAAGGTGATGTTGATCGCCGTGGGCGCGCTCTCGGGCGCTCCCGTCAGGGCGAACACGGCTGCCGTGTCGTCGATGGTGGCCAACGTGGCGGTAGTGGCCAACGGATCGGCACAGGCGATCGCTGCGGCGCCCACGCCGAGAAAAAGCACCAGAAATCTGACCTTCATGGACGCACGCGCCGTGGGGGAAAAACTCACATGCCGGACGTGAAAGGATAGGGCGCATCCACAGCCAGTTCAAGCTGTTATCCTCGCTTGACTTCGGCGGCGCGCCGCCAGTAGTTTCGCTCACCCATCAGGAGCGTGCATGGCCACCATTCGAGATCTCGTGGGCGCTCTTCGCCAGCGCGAAGGCGTCGATGCGGCCGTCGTGCTCGGCCGCGACGGACTTCTGATCGATAGCGAGACCAGCGGATCGGTGAATGCCGAGAGCGTGGCCGCGCTCGTGCCCTCGATCGTCGCCGCCGCCGAGGAATTCGGCGCGCACGACTCACGCGGCGCGCTGGCCACCGCCATCCTCGAATACGAGCAGGGCATCGCGGTGATCGCGCTGCTTTCCACCGACGCGCTCTTGCTCGTGCTCGCGCAACCATCCGCGAACATCGGGCGGCTGCTCTTCGAGCTGCGCCGCAATCGCGAGAACATTTCGTCGCTGGTTTGAGCATGCTCGAGCAGCCGCGCGTCCATGTGCTCGTGGCAGACGACGAGCCGCACATCGGCCGCATCATCAAGATGAAGCTCGAGCAGGGGCCGTTCACGGTGACTCTCGCGTACGACGGCCGTGAGGCACTCGAGCTGATGGAGAGCGATCCCACTATCGCCCTCGTGCTGCTCGACGTGATGATGCCGTACATGACGGGCCTCGACGTGCTGGCAAAGCTGCGCGCGGACGACCGCTGGCGCAACGTGCCGTGCATCGTGCTCACGGCGGCGGGCCAGGAGCAGCATCACAAGCAGGCGATGGAGCTCGGCGCGAACGAGTTTTTGACGAAGCCGTTCAGTCCGAAAAAGCTGTACGCGCGCGCAGCGGAGCTGACCGGTGTGCCGACCGAGGGGATGGGAGTTCCCGAGCGTTGAGTCGCTGGGCGGTGATACTCGCCGGCGGTGTCGGGTCGCGGTTCTGGCCGCTCAGCACTCCCAGACGTCCGAAACAATTGCTCCCGCTCATCACCGACTCACCGCTGCTCGCGGACACGGTTGCGCGTCTCGCGCCGCTCGTGCCGGCCGAGCACACGCTCGTGGTGACCAATGCATCGCTCGCGGCGGCCGTGCGCGCGCTGCTGCCGCAGCTGCCTGCCGAGAACGTGATCGCGGAGCCGCGGGCCGCCGGCACCGCCCCTGCGCTCGCCTGGGCCGCGATGACGATCGCGCAGCGCGGCAGCGCCGACGATGTGATGCTGTGCGTGCACGCGGACTGGGCGATCGGGAACGATGCGGAGTTTCGGGCGACGCTCGCACGCGCGGCGGCGCTCGCCGAGCGTGAACAAAGTCTTGTGACCGTGGGCATCGTTCCGGCGCGACCCGACCCTGGCTTCGGATACATCGAGCCTGGAGAACCGGTGAGCGAGGCCACGCGCGATGGGGCGCGCCGCGTGGCGCGCTTCGCCGAAAAGCCGAATCGCGAAGCCGCTGCGCGCATGGTCGCGAGCGGGTATCTGTGGAACTCCGGGATTTTCGTATGGCGCGCGGGCGATTTTCTGATGGAGGTGCGCTCGCGTGCGCCCGAAGTCGCTCCCTTCCTGTCACTGGCGGAATCCGGCGACATCGCGGCGTTCTTTTCGAGCGTGACGCCGATCTCGGTGGACGAGGGCGTGCTCGAGCGCAGCCCGCGTGTGCTCGTGATCCCGGGTGATTTCGGCTGGGACGACGTCGGCACCTGGGCCGCACTGCACCGCGTGCGCAAGCGCGACGGCAGCGGCAACGCGGCGTTCGGCGACGTGCACGCGGTGGAGGCATCGAACAATGTCGTGCACGCCGATACGGGCTCGGTGGTTCTCTACGGCGTGAGCGATCTCGTGGTCGTCACGCGCGACGGACTCACGCTCGTGACGACCAAGGACCGGGCGGCGGAGCTCAAGAAGCTGCTCGATGCGCTTCCTCCCGCCATACGGGAGCGCTCGTGACGCAGCTCTATCTGTACGATGATGCGATCGCGCGGAGCTTCGAGCCCTTCGCGCTCACGCGTCCGTTCGGCGAGATGCGCGCGGGAATCGCGCTCGGGCGCGCCCGATGGGAGCGCGCGCTCGATACGGCGGCCTCGGGCTTCATCAGCGCCGAGCACCTGCGCGACTTCGATGAACCGGGCGCACCGTCGGCTGCCGGTGACATACGTGCAGGATCGATTCTCGCGAACAGCCGCTGCCTGGTCCCGCTCGGCTGGAGCTCGCACGATGCCGACGTGTGGACGTGCGAGGGCGCGATCGCCGCCGTGCGCCTTGCGAACGGTGCGAGCGGCACCGAGCTCGGAGATGGCGCGCGTGCGCTCCAGACACTCCGTGCGGCAGGCACGCGCGTGGTGGACATTCCTGGACGATGGGTGGAGCACGTGTGGGAGCTCGTGACGCAGCTCGTGATGCAGTTGCGCGAAGACATCGATGCGCTCGGGCCGCATCTCGAGTGTGCGCTGCCGGCGGGCGCGATCGTGATCGGCGGCGGTGGCGTGTACGTCGAGAGCGGAGCGGACGTCGAGCCGCAGGTCGTGTTCGATGTGACGAGCGGATCCGTGCTCGTGCGGCGAGGTGCGCACGTGCGCGCGTTCACGCGGCTGGTGGGTCCGTGCGCAGTGCTTGCGAACGCGAGCGTGCTCGGGGATCGCGTCAGCGCGTGCTCGATCGGTGAAGGGAGCGTGATCCGCGGCGAGATCTCCGAGACCGTCGTGCTCGGCCACTCCAACAAGGGCCACGAGGGATTCGTCGGACATTCGTATCTGGGGCGGTGGGTGAACCTCGGAGCGGGTACGATCACGAGCAATCTGAAGAACACCTACGGCTCGGTGCAGCTCTGGACACCCGCTGGCATCCGAGACACGGGCGCGAGTAAGCTTGGCTCGATGATCGGCGATCATGCGAAGACCGGGATTGGAACGCGATTGACCACGGGCACTGTCATGGGCGCCGGTGCGAACGTGTTCGGGTCGGAGATGCCGCCCAAGTACGTGCCGCCCTTTTCGTGGGTCGATGGCAAGCAGGTGACGGAGTTCAGGCTGCCAAAGTTCCTCGAGATCGCCGCGCGCGCGATGTCGCGCCGCTCGGTCGAGCTCAGCGAGCGAGCCCGTCGCCAGCTCGGTGCGTCGCACGCCAGAGGCCGGAGCGCGTAGATGCGAGTGTGGGTGCTGGGAAGCGGGAGCGCGGGCAACGCGGTGGTCGTCGAGAGCGCGGGAACGCGCATCATCATCGACGCGGGATTCCCCGTGCGCGAGCTGGCGAAGCGGTTGGCCGCGATCGGTGTGAGTGGCGACTCGATCGAGGGCGCGATCGTGACGCACGAGCACACCGATCATGTGCGAGGGGTGTGTGCGGCGGCCAAGCGATGGAAGTGGGCCGTACATGCGAGCACCGGCACCATCGCGGGATATCCGCTGTTGAAGGAGATCTGCGCGCGACCATTCGTGGCGGGTGCGACGCTCGAGCTCGGGGATCTGAGCGTGCACACGGTGCGCACACCGCACGATGGAACGGAGCCGGTGGCGGTGCTCGCCACGGCACGGTCGAGCGGGGTGCGTGCGGGGATCATCTACGATCTCGGGCACGTGCCGCCATCGTATCGCAAGACGTTCGAGCGGCTGGATATCCTGGTGCTCGAATCGAATCACGACGACGGACTGTTGCGCGCGGGCCCGTACCCTCCGTCCGTGCAATCGCGCATCGCCGGTGCATACGGACATCTGAGCAACCGGCGGGCGGGAGTGTTCGCGCGCGACTGCACACACGCGGGGCTGGCGCAGCTGGTGCTCGCGCACTTGAGCGAGCGGTGCAATGACCCCGCAATCGCGCTGAGCTCGATGCGTGACGCGCTCGCGCGCACGAGCTTTCGCGGAGCGCTGTCTGCAGCCAGTCAGGGGGCCACGTGCGGGCCTTTCACGGCCGCGCGCGGAGCGCATGCAGCACGGGACGGAAGCCAACTCGTGCTGGAGCTGTGAGCCGCTGCCGTGCGTGGCGCTAGCCGACTATTTGCACGGCAAATAATTTGCGGCAGGATCTACTTTGATCGATGCCGTTCGACAAGCGAAGAGCCGTTCGTCCGAGGTTTGGAAGGTGATCTCACGGGGCAAGGAGGAACACACCCCTAATCTGTGAGAGCACACCACGGGCGAACGGCTCTTTCGGTTCGATTTTGGTCGCGTCGTGTAACGGGTTCCGGGCCCGCACTGGTAATACGTGGCGTCCCCTGAAAAAGTTGCATCGCTTCATCGCGAGGCGTTCTCCGCTCGCGCGCCCTGCAGCAGCGCCGCGTACGCGCGAACGCGCTCGAGATAGTCAGCCGCCTCGGCCATGCCGCCGGTGAGCTCCCCCAGGTGCGACGTCCAGTCCCGACCGTACTTGTCGACGAGCGCTCTGACCTCGATGTAACCCCTGTTATAGCTGACTGTTACGAGGTCGAACATCTGTGCGCGCGTGAGCGGCTGTCCGTCATTCAGGCGCGCGCGCGCCCACGTACCATAGCCGCCGGGCCAGAAATCAGTGGTCCACTTGTTCTCCAGCAGCCGAATCCAGAACACGGCTGCGCGCGCGCTCGTCCCAGGATCGAACAGGTACTCGTTGCGGGCGCTCACCACGCCATGCGAAAGGAGCGAGTCCACGAGCCCCGCCGTAGCAGTGCTCGAGTGCACGAGCGCGACGCGCGACCAGCG
>DASXQD010000189.1:0-2424 GCA_036493195.1 Gemmatimonadaceae bacterium
CTCCATGCCCGCATCCATCAGCTCCTGATTCGCCACCTGGAGATCCGCAGTGAGCATTTCCTGCTCCGCCGCCTGCGCCTCCAGCTCGATCGCCTGCTCCTCGAGCAGCGTTTGCTGCTCGAGCGTTCGCGTGGCGTGAGAGAGGAGCTCCCGCCGCATGTGCGTGAGCGCGACGAGAATCACCAGCGCCTCGATCAGAACCAGGACGATCTCGGAGGCTCGCCATACTTTGTTTTGCTGCACCCGCTGGGCGTAGAGCGCAGCCTCCTCGTTCAGGAAGGACTCCATGATCGATCTGACCTTCACAAATGACGCCGTTCCCGCCTGTTCCTCTCGGCCGATTCGCGCGCGCTCGGTGCTGTCCCTCGCTTGGACGACGCGATTCACGTACGTACTCTCCCATTCACCTACGGCGGCGGCCACCAGCGCGAGCCGCGACTCCTGCTCGGGATTGTCTCTGACGAGACGGCGGAGCGCGCCGATCTCGTGCCACAGCCCGACTTGCGCGCCCCCGCTCGGAGCGAGCACCGCGCTGTCGTTCGTGACCAGATAAGCGCCGATGCTCGCATGGCGGTCGAGCGCGAGATCGAGCGCGCGCGTTCCCGTGCTCTGCACCTCCCGCGTGTGACGCACCCACAATGTCGACTGCCACGTGAGATAGGTCATCACCCCGACCGTGATCACGAGCGCGCCAAGGGCTGCGCCGACACTCGCGACGAGCTTTCGAATGAGCGGGATGAGAGGCGATGCTTGCGTCATGTCGTGGGGCAGCAAGAATGGAATCACTCGCCGGGGCAGTACGAGTGATGAGCTCTCCATGATCATTACGATCCGGACGGCGTTTGCGTTCGGATATTAGAAGACTTTAAGAGAGAACGGCTCCAGCCCCGGACGCCGGGACTGGAGCCGAATGCGACAGCACACGCGATCACGCTACCTGCCGTTCACATCGATCATGTTGTCATCGGCCACGCGGTCAATGAGCTTGTTGTAGGGATCGATGCCTGCCCGAGTCGGCTGCTCGTCGACCACGATCGTGAAGCGCTCGTGTTCCTGCGTGAGCTTCTCCCGCTTCATGTAGAGCGGCTTCTCCTCATCCTTCGCACCCTTGAAGACGCCGATGTCGATGTAATCGGCGAGCGCCATCGGTGTCTCGACACCGTTGCCGTCGGCCTGCGACTTTCTCGCCTGCACGTCGAGCGTCACCTCGTACTTGCCGTTCGGCAGCTTCCGCGATGTCGCGGAGAGCGCCTTGTCGTCGTAGAGCACGATCCGATTGAAGCCATCGTCGATCAGATACTGGTACTCCGGCGGCGTCTGCGCGCGCAGCGCATCCACGAGCATGCGCGTGTCTGGATAGGCGCCGTCCACGGACTTTGCGCCGCGCGCGCTGTCCGCGGCATCCACCTGGTTGTGCGCGTTCGCGAACCGGTACTGCTCGAGGAAGTTGTGCAGCGCGAGATTCACCTTGTCCTCACCGATGTAGTCGGCGAGTGTGTACATGATCTGGCCGCCCTTCTCGTACCACACGTAGGCTTCGCGCTGCACGAGTGCGAGAGGCGGCTCGTGCCGCGTCTCTCCCGACCGGCCACGCAGATACCGATCGAGATAATGTTTCAGCACGCGGTGCATGTAGTCCTTCCCGTACTTGTGCTCCATCAGCATGTACGCGGAGTACTGCGCGAGCGTCTCCGACATCATGTTGGAGCCCTGCACGTCGCCGCCGATCAGCTGGTGGCCCCACCACTGATGCCCGAGCTCGTGCGCCGTGACGAAGTACGTGAGATCGATGTCCGTGGGCTTGGCGAGGCGCGCGATGAATCCGATCCCCTCGGAGAACGGAACGGTGTTGGGAAAGGACTGCGCGAAGGTGCGATAGCGCGGAAACTCCAGAATCCGGTACTGCGTGAACTGATACGGGCTGAAATTGGCCTGGAAATAATCGAGGCCCGCGCGCGAGCTCGCGAGCATGTCGTCTACATCGTAGCCGTGGGCCGGGTCGTAGTAGACCTCGAGATTCACGGGGCCGTTCGGACCCGAGTAGACCTCTTTTTTGGTCGCGTATCTGCCGGACAGGTAGGAGAAGAAGTCCAGCGTGTGCGTTCCGCCCATGCTGTACTCGAAGTAGCGCCTGCCATTCTGCGACCACTCGCGCTGCAAATAGCCAGGCGCGATCGCGATCTGGTCGGACGAGGTGCTGACCACGGTGTGGAAGGTGATCCAGTCTGCGTTGGGCGTGAACAGATTCAGCCGCGAGTGCACCGAATCTCCGCGCGGTGCCATCTCCACGAGCGGCGGCAGCTTCTCCTCGCGACGGCGGCGCGGATCGTCGACCTCGAACTGCGCGTCGTAGCCCAGAGTCGGGAAATACGACACGTCGAAGAAAGTGCCATTGTAGGCGAACTGCGCGGGCTCGTTGCCGTC
>DASXQD010000190.1:0-3768 GCA_036493195.1 Gemmatimonadaceae bacterium
ATCCAAGGACTCCGTCCGGAAGTTCATCTCGGGTCCATCGGTCTACATCTGCAACGAGTGCATTTCCCTCTGCAACGAGATCCTGGCGGAGGACGAGGAGAGAGAGGTAGCCGAAGCCATCACGCAGGTCCCCACTCCGCAAGAGATCAAGGACGTGCTGGACCAGTACGTGATCGGCCAGGAACGGGCGAAAAAGGCACTCGCCGTCGCAGTCTACAATCACTACAAGCGCATCAACTGCACCAGCGGGCGCGACGACGATGTCGAGCTCGACAAGTCGAACATTCTGCTCATGGGCCCCACCGGCGTCGGCAAGACGCTCCTGGCCCAGACGCTCGCGCGCATCCTCGACGTCCCGTTCACGATTGCCGACGCCACGACGCTCACCGAGGCGGGCTACGTCGGTGAGGACGTCGAGAACATCCTGGTGCGGCTGCTCCAGGCGGGCGAGTTCAACGTCGCCGAGTGCGAGCGCGGCATCGTCTACATCGATGAGATCGACAAGATCGCGCGCAAGAGCGAGAACCCGAGCATCACGCGCGATGTGTCCGGCGAAGGCGTGCAGCAGGCGCTGCTCAAGATCCTCGAGGGCACGGTCGCTTCCGTACCGCCGCAGGGCGGTCGCAAGCACCCGCAGCAGGAATACATTCAGATCAACACGAAGGACATTCTCTTCATCTGCGGCGGCGCGTTCGATGGTCTCGAGAAGATCATCGAGGCGCGCACGGGTCGCCGGCAGATCGGGTTCACGAAGGAGGAGCTCGCGAACGGCAAGGCGACGGATCTCGCGAAGAACCCATTCGCCGATGTCGAGCCGGACGACCTTCTGCGTTACGGATTGATCCCCGAGCTGGTGGGCCGTCTGCCGGTGACGGTCGCCCTCGAGGCGCTCGACGCGGACTCGCTCGTGCGCATCCTCAAGGAGCCGAAGAACGCGCTCACCAAGCAGTACACGAAGCTGTTCGAGCTCGAAGAGGTGAAGATCACCTTCGACGAGGCAGCGCTCCGTGGCGTGGCGCAGCGCGCGCTCAAGCGCGGCACCGGAGCCCGCGGCCTGCGCGCGATTCTGGAGGAGCTCATGACGGATGTCATGTTCGATCTCCCGAGCCGCGACGACATCACCGAGGTCAAGATCACCGAGTCGTGCGTGCTCAACGGCACGCCGCCGCTGCTCGAGATCTCGCCCAAGCGCCAGAAGAAAGAGGCCTGACGCGGTCGTCGCAGCGGAACGCAAACGGGGACGCCGGATCGGCGTCCCCGTTCTGCATCACGCAGCGCCTACCTGTGTCGCCGGCGAGCTCCCGGCCAGAGGCATCGGCGTGCCGGTGCTCCGGAGATACGCGTTCTGATCGTGATAGAGCGCGTTCGCCGGAAGCGCATTCCAGTAGCCGCGCAGATCGCTGCGAATGCGATCCACGTAGAAGCTCGGCACCGTCGCGGACTCTCCCTCGAAGAACGCGCGCATCGGAGCGTCCTTCTCGAGATGCTTGCGCAGCGTGCGATAGTAGACCAGCCGCTGCCGCCCCTCGCCCGCGTAGGCGCGAATGACGTTGAGGGTGCGCGGAATGACCTGGCGATTCGCCATCAGGCGGCGCGCGACGGTGGGCGTGGAGAACGAGTGCCGCGTGAGGTCGATCATGTGCTCGTAAAAGCTCGACCAGGAATAGTTCTTCGGTCGCACGTTCATCGCCCCGTGATTGTCCAGGAAGTGATGCGGGAACGACAGCACGCGCCCATCGCGCTGGAATTCGAGATTGAGCGGCGCCGCGCGGCCGAACGCGGTGAGCAGCGAGTACGCGGGAAAGGCGCCCGGCACGAGGTCGACGAATTTCTTGGTGAGCGCGAACGGCTCGGGACCTTCGTCGCAGTCGAGCCCGAACACGAAGTTCGTCTGCACGTACGGGATGTAGCGCAGGATCATGTTCACGTGATCGGCCACCTGGCGCACCTTGTCCTCGCCGAACGTGCTCCCGGTGCGCGACTTGTTGCCGAGCGAGAACCACGACTCCACGCCCGGGAGCATGGCGAGAAATCCGTTCTTCTTGAGTCGCTGGAGGCGCGGCTCCGAAAGGAGCGACAAGCTGCTCTCAGCCACGAACTTCACGCTGCCTGGCGGGACGGCCTCCTCGATCACGCCGAGCATCTCGTCGAAACGCACGCCGAAGTTGGGATCCTGCCATCCCACGTACGGCTTGTCCATCACCGTGCGGAGAAAGCGGAGATCGGTCGCGAGCTGATCGTACGACATCGCCTGGTAGTCGACGGTGGAGTCGATGCAGAAGGCGCACGTGTACGGACAGCCGAGGCTCGCGATCATCGGCACGAGCTTGAACATCTTCGCCTTCTCGAGTGTGGGCGCGATGAACTTCCATCGCGCCTGCGCGCCGGGCAGCTGCGTCGGCTGACGGGCGGCGCTCATCTGCGCGCCCAGCGGCCGGTGCTGCAATCGCTCCCGGATCACGTCGCGCACCGTCTCGTGATCCGTGAATCCCAGCACGTAGTCGAAGAAGCGCGCGGCATCCTCGGGATAGCAGCGCGCGTGCGGGCCGCCGAGCACGGTGATCGCTCCGCGTGCGCGGAACTGCGCGCTGATGGCGTAGGAGAGCTGAGCCGCCTCCGTGAACGCGCCAACGAACAGCACGTCGATGTCCCTCGGCAGCACCTCCGAGAGCACTTCGGCGCCCGTGTAGCAGACGTAATGGACGTCGTGTCCATCCTGCTCGCACCAGACGGCGATCGCCTGGGGCATGACGCTGGCAAAATTGGGATTCATGATTCTGGACCAGAGCGCGGTCGAGGGTGCGCGCGCGACGAGGTCCAGTATTCCGATTCGTAAACGACGCATCGGGCCTCCGCTCCCACGTCGAACATGGGAAGGGGCGGAGTGCGCGTGTGGGAGGCGACCGCTGGCGCCGGCGCACGAGGGATCTTGCGGCAGTACGTTCCAGGGGAGCGCAGCGTACAACTCCTCCCCGCAGCATAATGTATCCTAACGTACGGTAGTCGGTGATGCGACCCTACTGCACCATGTCGTGCGCGCCTACACTCGCGATGTCGCGCTTGACGTCTGCGTTCAGTGGATCGAGCAGCGGCCACTGCCGTACGTCGTCAGGAACGAACGCACCGGCCATCGATGCCATACCGCCCTGCCTGAGCACGTGCCCCGTGGGGTTGTCGTACTGCGCGATCACGCGGTAGCGATGATTCGCCAACAGCGGGAGTCCCTCCTCGTGAAAGCCGAAGACGCGCTTGCCGAGCGTGATGAGATGGCCGTCGCTGGTCAACTTCGTGTCGAGCCGCACGAGCACCTTCCCGTTTTCGGCGTCCTCCAGTCGCACCGAGCGTGCGTAGTCGTGCACGTGTCCTCCGAGCGCGAGGATCGATCCGCCCAGCGGCATCGTGAACTCGGAGCTCTTTTCGGAACGGCCAGGGGGCAGATCCCATGCTGACGTTCCGCCGATGACGCTGTTCACGTCGACGAAGAAGGGCATCACCTCGATCGGGTGCGAATGACCAGCCGGAATCCAAGGCAGCGTCACGATCACATAGGCGCGCTCGACGGTTTTGCCGTCCACATCGTGGAACGCGGAGTAGAGTCCGAGCGTATCGCCTCGAGCGAGCGGCACGCCCACACCGCCGGGTAGCGAGACGCGCGGCGTCTCCTTCCCCACCGCCATCAGCCGCTCGACCATGGGATAGAGCAGCTCGCGCCGGCTGTAGTTCGCGAGACCAACATGGTGCACCATCCCGCGCGCCAGCGCGGTACCG
>DASXQD010000191.1:0-17764 GCA_036493195.1 Gemmatimonadaceae bacterium
GGAATTCGTTTCGTTTTGCTGGTCTCGATCGTCGGTGTGGCCGCGTTCAGCGCAACCCGCGCGGCCGCTCAGGAGACTACCGTTCCACATCTCCACTGGCGCACGCTCGACACCCGCTACTTCCGCTTCCTTTTCACCGCCGACGCTGCGTCGTGGACGCGCGATGTCGCGTCGCGGATCGATGCGGCCCACGATGCCGTGGCGGCGCTCGTCGGCAGCGCGACATCCCGGCGTGTGATGGTGATCGTCGAAGACCCGAATAACGTCTCCAACGGCTTTGCGCTGCCGCTGCTCGATCATCCGCTGATCTTCCTTTGGCCCACGCCGCCCGATCCTGCATCGTCGCTGGGGAATGGCTCGTGGAGCGATCAGCTCTCGATTCACGAATTCGCGCACATCGCGCACCTCACCCGGGAATCGCGCAACCCCGCGATACGCCGCCTCACTGGCTTGCTGCCGGTCAAGTTCGGACCGGTGGCGCTGCACGCGCCCCGCTGGGTGACCGAAGGCTACGCGACGTTCGTCGAAGGACGGATCGTGCGCGGCCTCGGGCGGCCGCACGGTGTGGTGCGCCCGGCGGTACTGCGCCAGTGGGCGATCGAAGGGCAGCTGCCGACGTACGCCGCGCTCGACGGCTCCGCACGGTTCGAGGGCGACGACATGGCGTATCTCGCCGGCTCGGCCTTTCTCGAGTGGCTCGCCGCGCGCGGCGGGGACTCGAGCGTCGTGCATCTCTGGCGGCGCATGTCGGCGCGAGTGCCGCGCGCGTTCGATGAGGCGTTCGCTGGAGTGTACGGTGCGCCACCCGATGAGCTGTACGGCCGTTTCGCGGCGGAGCTCACGCACGATGCACTCGACGCCAGTACTTCCGGTGCGCAGTCGTCGCTGCTCGCGTCGAGCGCGGATACAGCGCCGCGCGCAGGGCAGGGAGCTCTCGTGCGGCGGCTGCACTGGGCTACCGGTGCGCCAGCGGTCTCGCCTGACGATTCGTTGCTCGCCTTTATGATCAGCGACCGGCAGCGCGCGCCACGCGTGGTGATTCTCGACCTGAACCGGCGCACGGACGACAGCGCCGCGCGTGCGAGGGCGCGCGCGCACGCGCGCGATCCCGAAGATGTGATCGCCGTGCCGCCACGCTCGCCGCCGCTCGCGATCATCGCGCGCCTCGGACCGCGCGCGGGGATGTCGTTCGCGGAGCCACGCTTCTTTTCCGATGGCGATCGCGTGCTGCTGTCGGCGCTCGACGCACGCGGTGATGGGGTGTTTCGCCGCGATCTCTTCGTGTGGCACTGGCGAACCGGCGCGCTACAGCGGATCACGCACGACGCGGGCATCCGTCACGCCGACGTGTCGGCGAACGGATCGATCGTAGCCGATCGATGCGCCGGCGGACGATGCGATCTCGTTCGCGTGGAGCTTCCGACAGGCGCGATCACCGTGCTCGTCGCAGGCGATGCGAGTCATTGCTACGATCGTCCTCGCTTCTCGCGCGACGGGCGCACCATCGCGTTCGCAGTGCAGCTGCGCGACCGATGGCACGTCGCCACGATGCCGTGGCCAGACGGACCGATGTCGTTCGTGGGTGACGACAGCGCGAGCGAATACTCGCCGGCGTTCGTGCGCGGGGACTCCGCTCTCGTGCTCACGAGCGAGTCCGGCGGCATTGCCAACATCGCGCGAGTGGATCGCGCGACCGGAGAGCGCGCAACGCTCACGAGCGTCACCGGTGCGGCGCTTTATCCCGACGTGAGCGGCACGGGGATGGTCTACTTCCTCCGCCTCCACGCGCGCGGGCTCGACATCGCACGCGTCGCGCTCGACTCCGCGCTGCCGCCCGAGGAGGTCGCGCGGGCTGATTCCGTTCGCGCGCGCTATCCCTGGGTCGCGATACAGCCTCCCGGCGGGACGCGCGATTCACTGGACGTGGCGCAAGTCCCGCGCGACCGCGCCTACGGGCTCGGTCCACGCGAGCAGCGGCTGCTCGTCTCCGCGAGCTGGGCAAACGAAGAAAAGTCCGCGGGTCTCGCGTACACGGGAACGGATCCCGTGGGCAAGCTCACGTGGCTGCTGCAAGCTCAGTGGGGCGACGCCGCGAGTTGGCGTGGCGCTTCGCTCGGCGCTGCCTTTCGCGGAAGCCGCCCGTCGTTCGGCATCGAGGCCTTCACCCTCGAGAACCGGCCGTCGCATCAGCACGGGCTCGGCGCACCACTCACGCTCGACGCGCGGTACCGCGGCGCATCGGCGTGGTCCGCGTTGAACATCGATCAGCGATCGCACGATCTCGATGTGCGTGCGCTCGCATCCTACGGTACCGTCGATCCGGTGCTCGAGGCGCCCATGCATCGCGCACTCGCGCAGCTCGGCGTGCGCGGCGCGCTCCTGCAAACGCCGGGAGACTGGCGGCTCAGCGAGCGAGCCGGCGCCTCACTGACTGGCGGCGATCTGGGAGGAGTCCGATTCACCCGCGTGATCGCGAGCGCCGGCTTTTCGGTGCGCGGACTCGGCCACGAGCTCGCACTCGACGGCCTGTACGGGCGCATCTCGCAGGCCATCCCCTTCGAGAGCTTCGCCGTGGGAGGGCTCGCGCCTCCACTGGTGGACTCTGCGCTGCTCGAGCAGCGCGTCGCGATGCCCGTGCTCCCGATCGCCGCACTCACGGGTCGTGCGGCGGCGGCGCTCCGCGTGTCCATCTCCGAGCCCGTGTGGCGCCCCTACTACTGGATGGGCAATGCGAGCGATCACTCGGGCACGCCGAGCCAGGTGATCGGCATCGAGGGGAGCTGGCACACCGACGGGATCTGGATGGTGCGCGTTCCCGGCGTGAACCTGCTCGGCGGAATCGGCTATGCGCTCACCGGGCCTGTGCGCCATCACACGCAGGTCTATCTCTCGGTGGGCTACCGCCCGTAACGCCACCACGCGGCCTGCTCACTTCATCTGCGAGAAGCCCACCGTGTTGCCCCCGGGCTCCTTCACGTAGATCTCGGTGCTTCCGTAGAACGTGTCGTGGCGCGGCTTGACGACCGGCGCGCCGGATAGCCTGCGCTCGACGTCGTCGAGCGAGCTCACCGTGATGAACAAGACAACCGAGTGCCCGTCGAGCTCCGATCTCGTGATCGTGCCGTCGGCAAGCACGCTCTCCCTGCTCTGGTACATGATCTCGATTCCGCTGCGCTCGAGAATCGCGAAGATCATCGATCCGTCCGGAGCGGGGACGTGGTTCGTCAGCTCGAACCCGAGGCCGTCGGTCCAGAACGGAAGGCAATCGCGCACGGACTCGACCACGAGCACCGGCGTGAGACGTTGAAGCGAAGGTAAGTCGCTGCTCTTCGGCGATGAGCTCGTGTCTGACATGTGCGCGCTCGCAGTAGTCGGGGAGCCGAAGATACTCGCCCGAACAAAAACCGCAAGAGGGCGATCTGTCGCACTCCTTCGTGCGCGGATCTTGCCGTGCTCAGCCGGTTACAGCAGGCGCCCCTCCGCGTCTTATGGATGGGAGGGAGCATGAACGACACGATCGAAACGCGATGGGAACAAGAGAACGAAGCCGGGCGACTTTCGTTCACGGACGGCGATTTCGCCCGGGCAGAGCAGTCGTTTCTGGCGGCTATCCGCGAAGCGACGAAGCTCGGTGCGGACAACGTGCGGCTGGCTTCGAGTCTGAGCAATCTCGGCCAGCTCAAATACAAGCAGAAGGATTTCGCACAGGCCGAGGCGCTGTTTCACCGCGCACTCGCCATTCGCGAGCGCGTGCTCGGACCCGAGCACTTCGGTCTCGTCCAGAACATCAACAATCTGGCGGCCCTCCACTACGCACGAAATGAGCTGGACCAGGCGGAGCCGCTCTTTCAACGCGCGCTGGGCATCAGCCAGCAGCACCTGGGTGAGGCGCATCCCGATGTCGCCGTCACGCTGAACAATCTCGCGCGACTCTATTTCCGTCGGAACGAGTACACCTCCGCAGGACCGTTGCTCGAGCGGCTGCTCTCGATCAAGGAGCAGGCACTCGGCACGAGTCATCCGGAGATCGCAGCGATCCTGACGAGCCTCGCGAAGGTCCGTCTGCACCAGCGGGACTACGATGGTGCCGAGGCGTTCGCACGCCGCGCGCTGGAGATTCGCGAGAAGCTGAAGCTGCCAAACGATCTCGCCGTCGCGACGGCGCTCGAAACGCTTGCAGAAATCAACGGCGCACGCGGGCACGCGGACGAAGAGATTCGTCATCGCGAGCGCGCGCTCGCAGTGCGCAGCGGCGCGATGGGCCCGGATCATCCGCTGGTCGTAGCGGCGCGTACGCTGCTCGAATCGCGCCGCGCCGCGCGGTCGCAAGCGACTCAACCGCCCGTCACTCCACCATCGGTCGCTGCACCGCTCATCGTCGCGCCGCCGGTTGTCGTCTCGCCGCCAGTTGTCGTTGCGACGCCAGTGGTGGTCGCTCCTCCGGCAGCGCCGCCGGCTCCGCCGGCAGCTCAGCCGCCGGTTTCGCCTCCGCCATCGTTCACGATCTCGCCACCGCCGGAGCGCGCTACTCGCACCTCATCGCTGCCCTGGATCGATGCGCCCGATGCGCCGACGTTCGATCGAACGCCGACGCCCAGCGTGATGCGGAGCAGCGGCTCGAATGGAACCATCTCGCTGCCGGTGCGCAACGGGAACGGCAACGGAAACGGAATCGCTCGGGATATCAGCGGCGCAACGAACGTCGCGCCACCGCCGTCCCCCGTGATGGAGTCTCCGCTCGCCTTTCATCCATTCCTCGAGGCGCCACTCGCACCACGCACGCCGACGCCCGCGGCATCGATCGCACCGCAGCAGCTGGATGCGCAGGCAGAAAGTCCGTTCACCAACTCGTTTGCGCGACTCGTTGCCGAAACTCCGGCGAGCCGAAGCGCGGTCGAATACGAGGAGCCCGCCCCGACGCACCTCATCGAGGAGCCGCGCACCGAGATCAGTCTCGACTGGCCCCTCGAGCCGCGACGCCCGTGGCTCAAGATCGGCGCAGCCGCCGCCGTGCTCATCCTCATTGCTGGCGGCGGGTGGTACTTCCTGTCGCGCTACGACTCGGCGAACGCATCGTCATCGAAGACCACGTCGGCGGTGACGACGAAGGCGCCGCTCGTCGCGGCGAAGACGGACACGATGCTCGCGAGACACGAGCTCGCGCCGGCGGGTCCGGCCGCGAGCGTGGTCAAGCCTGGCGTCGTGAGCCAGATCGTGCCGTCCACAAAGCCAGCCGCAGCTGTGGCGCCCGCGCCCGCATCAGCGAAGGACGAAGGTCCGCCGTCGGATGCGAAGCACGCGGCGCACGTCGACGGAGAGGCACGCGCTCCCGAATCGGATCCGGTGCTCCTCGCCACGCCCAAGTTGCCGACGGTCAAGGTCGACGCGATCACGAAAATGATCGACGATAGCGCGCGCCGCCGTGCGGACTCGGTGGGCGATGTGATTCAGCAGAAGCCGCCGACATTCAAGCCCAAGGCGTACAAGTCACCAGCCTGACCTCGACCCGCGCAAGTCTTTCCATACGCGAAACGGCATCTTACCGTAGCAGAGGATTCCTCACGACTCATCTGCCGGAGATGCTATGGAACGACGGACCGGGTCCACGCGGCTGACGGGATTGCCGCCGGACCAGGGTGGGGCCGCTGGCGGACGCGCTGACGACGACCTGCTGCGTGCAGTGAAGGAGGCCGCCGCCGCCGAGTACGAAATACTCGGCGAGATGGGACGGGGAGAGCGCGGCAGCGTCGTCTACCTGTCCCGGGAGCGCACGTCGCGAAAGCTCGTGGCACTGAGGCTCCGTCCCGATGGCGGTGAGTACGAGCTGAGCGTGCTTCGCGAGCTCGATGCGGCGGTGCCCACCGTCGGGAAGAAGTGCCCCTCATGCAACGTCGATCTCGTGGGCTGGGGCCGTTTCTGCAGCCACTGCGGACAGGATCTGACTGGCGCTCGCTCCGGCGAGACCTCGCCCGAGGAGCTGTTCAAGGCCGTGCAGATGGCCGCCGATGGCGAGTACGAAGTGCTCGGTGAGATGCAGCGCTCCGGGGGCGAAGGCGTGGTGTATTTCGCGCGTGAGCTCGACAGCGGACGTCTCGTGGCGCTGCGACTCACGCGCGAGCAGGAGAGCGACGGGAGTGAATCGTACGCGCTCGACGTCACGCACGTGATCAAGCCGCTCGTCGCATCACTGGGCGCCACGTATTCATCTCCCACTCCCGTGATGCAAGCTGCGAGTGCACCACCTGCTCGCGCCGCCGCACCGTCAACGCGCTCGCCGCAGCCTGCAGCGCGGAGCCCGACTCCGCCGAGCGTGATCGTTCCAGATTTTCTATCGGAGGCGGAACTGGCGCCCGCGCCGAAGAAGCGGCTGCCTGTGATACCCATCGCCGTGCTCACGGGTGTGCTCGTGGTCGTCGGCGCGCTGTTCGTCCTTTCTGGCTCCAGACACGGCGCGCCGGATCCCTCACAGGATCCCGCAACGAACGTCGTAGTTCCCGCGGCGCCCGCGCCAGCGCCGCCGCCCGTTGCAGCGGTGACGATGGACAGCGGTGCGATCAGCATCGGCTCATTGCCGAATGGCGCCCGCGTGACGCTCAACGGAAAACCCGTGAGCGAGCGACAGCTCTCGCTCTTGCCCGGGCAGTACCGGCTCGCGGCGTCGGCACCTGGCTATCGTACCGTGTCGGAGCGTGTGGACGTGACCGCGGGAGATACGTTCACGTGGTCGCCCACCATGCAGACCGCCAAAGTCGTCGCTGCAAAACGGGCGCACGCACCGGTACCGCCCCAAATCGCGAGCGCTGCGCCGAACTGCCTCAACGCTTACAGTGACAAGGATTGGACGGCGGCGCTTGCCGCGTGTACGCGCGAGGCGAATGCAGGCAATCAACCTGCACAGCGCAATCTCGGCACGATGTACGATCAGGGACTCGGCATCGGCAAGGATCCGGCGCAGGCCGCGGTCTGGTATCGGAAGGCGGGGGAGGCGGGAAATCGCGACGCGAGCTTTCAACTCGCGACGATGTACGAGAACGGACGCGGCGTACCGCAGGATCCGAAACAGGCGCTCGACTGGTACCGCAAGGCAGCGCTGCTCGGCGATGTCGATTCGCAGGTGAAGCTCGGGCGCGCGTACATGGACGGCAAGATGGTCAACGCGGACGACGGCGAGGCAGCCGCATGGTTCCAGCGGGCCGCCGATCAGGGAAACTTTTATGCGCTCAACCGGCTCGGCGCCATGTACATCGACGGGAAGGGTGTGCACAGGGACGAAGCTCGTGCCGTCAAGCTGTTTCAATCGGCCGCAGAAAAGGGTGATGCGCAGGGGCAGTTCAATCTCGCCGCCATGTATGCGAAAGGTCGAGGAATTCAGAAGAGTGATTCGGCGGCGAACGATCTCTACATCAAGTCGGCGAAACAGGGCTACGCGGATGCGATCAAGGAAGCCAGGCATCGCAATCTGAAATTCTGATCGCCCGCACCCGCGCTGACGCGGCGGTGTTCGTCTAGCTTTCCCGCCATGGACCCAATCGCAGAGTTCCGTGCGCTCTTCGCGCAAGCGCAGGCGGTGGACCGCCTCCGCCTGCCGGATCCGACCGCCATGTCTCTCGCCACCGTCGGTCCGAACGACGCGCCATCCGTTCGCATCGTGCTGCTCAAGGGAGTCGACGACCGCGGCTTCGTGTTCTACACGAATCTCAACAGCCGCAAGGGACGCGAGCTCACCGCCACGCCTCGTGCCGCGCTCTGCTTTTACTGGCCAGCGCTCGACATACAGATCCGCGTCGAAGGCACTGTCGAGCCGGTGAGCGACGCCGAGGCGAATGCCTACTTCGCGTCGCGCGCGCGGGAGAGCCAGATCGGCGCATGGGCCTCCGAGCAAAGTGAGGAGCTCTCCAGCATGGAGGAGCTGCGCGCGCGCGTCGCCGCCGTGGAGGCGCGCTTCGCCAATCAGCCTGTGCCGCGTCCGCCGCACTGGTCCGGTCGCCGCGTGAAGCCGCTCAGCATCGAGTTTTGGCACGCTGGCGAGTTCCGCCTTCACGAGCGCCGACGCTACGAGCGCGACGGCAACGGGTGGACAATGCGGCGTCTCTTTCCGTGACGAAAACGGTACTGTCGAAGCGAACCACACGTCCGTAAGATTCGCGGCATGGCAACTCGAGTGGAGGCTAGTCCTCCTTCCGTCGCAGCGACCACGTGGAGCATCGATGAGTCGCGCGCGCTGTACAACGTCGAAGGGTGGGGCATTGGCTACTTCGACATCAACGAGCAGGGACATGCGGTCGTCTGTCCCGATCTCTCGCACCCCGAGCGCAAGCTCGATCTGTTCAATCTCGCGATGGATCTCGGAGAGCAGGGCGTCGGGCTCCCGGTGCTCCTCCGCTTCAGCGACATTCTCCGCTCGCGCATCGAGACACTCTACGCTGCCTTCGATCGCGCGATAAAGGAGTACGAATACGAGGGGAAATACACCCTCGTGTACCCGATCAAGGTCAATCAGCAGCGGCACATCGTCGAGGAGATCGTGCAGTTCGGCGCTCCGCACGGCGTCGGGATCGAGTGCGGCAGCAAGCCGGAGCTGCAGGCCGTGCTCGCGCTCAGCGAATCTCCGAATCACATGATCGTCTGCAACGGCTACAAGGACGAGGAGTTCATGCGCCTCGCCCTCATGGGCCAGAAGCTCGGCCACGAAGTGTTCATCGTCATCGAGCAGGAGGGCGAGCTCGATGTGCTGCTGCGCGTCGCTGACGAGATGGGTGTGACTCCGCAGGCGGGCGTGCGCATCAAGCTGGCCTCCGAGGGCCATGGCCGATGGGCGGAAAGCGGTGGCGAGAAGTCCAAGTTCGGACTCAGCGCGAGCGAGCTCGTTCGAGTGATCGACAAGCTGCGCGACGCCGACCGGCTCGAGGTCCTCAAGCTCATCCACTTCCATCTCGGCTCCCAGATCACCGACATTCGCTACATCAAGTCGGGACTGCAGGAGATCGCGCGCTTCTACGCGGAGCTGCACACCGCGGGTGTCCGCATCAGCCACGTCGACGTTGGCGGCGGGCTCGGCATCGATTACGACGGCTCGGGCTCGACGGTCACGGCGAGCATGAACTACTCCGTGCAGGAGTACGCGAACGACGTCGTCTACACGCTCGCCGAGATGTGCCGCGAGCTCGAGATCCCGATGCCGAATCTCATCTCGGAGTCCGGGCGCGCGCTCACCGCGCATCACGCGCTGCTCCTGCTCGATGTCATCGATGTCGAGTCGCAGCAGGATGTCGAGCTGCCCGTGATCACCGACGACGATCACGCGATCCTGCACGACCTGCAGGACTCGTACGAGTCGATCTCCGGTCGCTCCGCGCGCGAGGTGTATCACGATGCCACGTTCGCGAAGGATCGCGCGCAGGGGCTGTTCAACAGCGGCGTGCTCTCGCTTCGTGCGCGCGCGATGGCCGAGCAGCTCTACACGGCCACGGTGAACAAGGTGGCCGTCATGGCGCAGCGGGATCGCGAGGAGTACGAGGACATCGTCGAGGAGCTCGAGGCGAGGCTCATCGATCGCTACTTCTGCAACTTCAGCGTCTTCCAGTCGCTTCCCGACAGCTGGGCGATCGATCAGATCTTTCCGATCATGCCCGTGCATCGCCTCGAGGAGGAGCCCGAGCGCCGCGGCACGATTCAGGACGTCACGTGCGACTCCGATGGCAAGATCGACCGCTTCGTTGGCGGCAAGCATGGAAGTCCCAGCCTACCGCTGCATCCGTATCGCCGCGACGAGCCCTATATCCTCGGGATCTTTCTGACGGGTGCCTATCAGGAAATCCTGGGCGACCTGCACAATCTGTTCGGAGACACGAACGCCGTGCACGTGCGGCTCTCGGAATCAGGCTACGAGGTGACCGACCTCGTGCACGGCGATACCGTGACCGAAGTACTGAATTACGTGCAGTTCCGCGCGTCCGATCTGCTCACCACCTTCCGCCGCAAGGTCTCCGCAGCCACGAGCATCACGCGGCAGGAAGCCAACACGTTCATCGCGGACTACGTCGCCGGACTCGAGGGCTACACGTATCTCGAGGGCGACGCGCCGCGATGAACGTGCGGCGTTAGCGGGCTCCTTCGAGGCGTTTCGCGACCTCGCCCCAGTTGATCACGTTCCACCATGCCGCGAGATAATCAGCGCGGCGATTCTGATACTTGAGATAGTACGCGTGCTCCCACACGTCGACGCCGAGGATCGGCGTCTTCCTGTCGGACACCGGCGTGTCCTGATTGGGCGTGCTCTCGATCGTGAGCTTCCCGCCCTTGTCGGCGACGACCCACGCCCAGCCGGAGCCGAAGCGCGCGAGCCCTGACGCGTTCAGCTGCTCCTTGAGCTTGGAGAAATCGCCGAACGAGCTCTTGATCGAATCGGCGACTTTGCCCGACGGCTCGCCGCCCCCATTTGGCCCGATGATCTGCCAGAAGAACGAGTGATTCCAATGACCGCCGCCGTTGTTGCGCACCGCATTGCGCACGGATTCAGGCACGGACGGAAGATTCTGCAGAAGCCACTCCAGACTCTTGTCCTGCAGCTCGGGGGTCTTCTCGATCGCAGCGTTGAGATTGGTGACATACGCCTGATGGTGCTTCGTATGATGAATCTCCATGGTGCGCGCATCGATGTGCGGCTCGAGAGCGGCGTAGTCGTATCCGAGCGGCGGCAGCGTAAAAGCCATTTCACTCCTCCGGTATTGTCGTGCGAAGATCCGTGATCGCAGGGGCGGCGACTGCGGCGTGCTTGCGGCGCCACGCGCCGATGACTGCAGGTGCGAGCGACACCGCGATGACCAGTATGATAACCTTGTCGATGTGCTTTTCGATCCCGGGAATGTAGCGGCCGAGGCCGTACCCGATCATGAGCATACCACATACCCAAAGCACGCCGCCGATCACGTTGAAGATCTGAAAGGCGCGATAGCTCATGCGCGCGGCGCCCGCGACTACCGGAACGAACGTGCGCACGATCGGCATGAAGCGCGCGAGCACGATCGTCACGCCACCGTGTTTCTCGTAGAAGTCGTGCGCGCGTCGCAGATGGCTTCGCTTGAAGAAGATCGAGTCTTCGCGCGCGAAGAGGTGCGGCCCAGCGGCCTTCCCGATCGCATAGCCCACCGTCTGGCCGAGAATCGCGGCAGCCGAGAGGAGTGCGCACATGAACCAGACATCGAGGACGCCGCGCGATGCGATCAGCCCCGCCGACACGAGTAATGAGTCGCCTGGCAGAAAAAATCCGATCAGCAGCCCCGTCTCGGCGAAGATGATGATCGTGAGCGCGACGTAGCCGCCCCACATGATGAGGGCCGTCGGATCCGAGTACTGGTGCCAGAGGTCGCCGAGCGAATGCATGCAGCTCCGGGTGAGTGACAGAGGACGCCACTGAACTTCGACAGCTACGGAGCGCGGGTCAACCGCGAACCATGCAGCGCGCACACTCCTGCACTGGGATACAGCGCGCGCGATTCCGGATGCCTCCTAGATGCGCTCGAGCACCGCAATTCCCGACATGCGTCGAAACTCTTCGCGCATGCGCTCAGGGTAGAACCGGCCCAGAAACTTCCACAACCACATCATCTTCATCTCGCGGTCGAGCCGCTCGGCTTCTTCCATCGTCGAATAGAAGGCGCGTTCCTCCCAGCCGAAATCCCGAAAGAAGTTGGTACCATTCGCCGGCGCAAATTTGAACGGCGCATTTCCCGCCGCGACCGTCTTGCCCCACGACTTCATCATCATCTTGAGCAGTCGCGGGTTCGCCAGATCGATCACCCAGCGCGCAAACGAAGGCGAGGCGTGCAGGTCCGCCGCGAGCGCGCCTACTTCCGCCTCGCTCAGATAGATCAGCAAACCCTCCGTCACGACCAGCACGCGCTCCGCCTGGGCAGCGATGCGAGGAAATAGGGCGCGTCGCGATGCAGCATCGGTGAGGTCGGCCTCGACCGCCTCGTACCGGCACTTCGGCTGAGCATTGCCCAGCGTCGTCAGCTTGTAGCGAAGAATCTCCGGCAGATCCACGTCCACCCACTGGAGTGTGGGGGGCAGCTCGAGACGCCACGGCCGCACATCCAGGCCGGCGGCCAGATTGAGCACCAGGTCGATGTGATCCGTTGCGATCTCGGCCATGATGATCTCGTCGAACACCTGCGTGCGCACGATCATGGCCCAGGCCATGGTGCGCCCATCCTTCATCGTGCGAACGATCTCGTCGCCCTTCTCGCCCGCCAGCCGCTTCGCGTATGGATCGCGGAAGAGCGCATCCGGCCGCTCGCTTTCCATCGCCCGATACATGGCTACCCAACGCGCAGTATCCGAAACATTGTCAATGGTCATGGCCGTCCCGAGGCGAGGTCGTCAGCAGCCGGCCGTTCGGCGCGGCTGCGTAACTCTAAGGCTACGTCTGTCGCGGCTGGTACGCGAGTTGCTTTATCCATCGGCCAAGAGGTCCTCTCAGTCCTTCTTTCGCGGAGCCTGGACAATGCTGTGGACGATTGCGGTAATACTCTTCATTCTGTGGCTGCTCGGCTTCGTGGTGCTCCACGTTGGCGGTGGCCTCATTCACATTCTGCTCGTGCTCGCGGTCATCGCGGTCGTGTGGCGTCTCGTCACCGGACGGCCGGCCGTCTAGCTCCACGAACAGCTGGTGAGCTGAGAGGCGACCTCCGGGTCGCCTTTCTTTTTCCCTGACGTTCCCGCCTGGTGCGTTGCCGGATTGCTGGAGAGCGCCCAGCTTTTTCAATCCATGGCGCCTCGACCCGATAAGCCGCTCACCGTTCACGTGGTGAGCCACACGCACTGGGATCGCGAGTGGTATCACCCCGTCGGCAGATTCCGCCAGCGGCTCGTTGCTCTCGTGGATGGATTGCTCTCGGATCATGACGACCTCGCCCCCTTTCTGCTCGATGGGCAGGCGATCGTGCTCGAGGACTATCTCGCGGTGCGCCCCGAGCGCCGGCCTGCGCTCGCGGCGCGGCTGCGCTCGGGCTCGCTCGAGGCCGGCCCGTGGTACGTGCTCGCCGACGAGTTGATTCCCTCTGGCGAATCGCTCGTGCGCAATCTGCTTGCGGGTCGGGCGGTGCTCGAGTCGCTTGACGCGACCGCTCCGCCGGTGCTCTACTCTCCGGATGCCTTTGGGCATCCCGCAATGCTGCCCGCAATTGCATGCGGGTTTGGGATGCCAGTCGTGGTCCTCTGGCGCGGCTACGGCGGCGCCGGACACCCGCGCGGAGACGTTGCACGATGGCGTGCTGCCGATGGCAGCTCCGTGCTGCTCTATCACCTTTCGCCCGACGGGTACGAGCTCGGCGCATCACTTCCGCTCACGCAGGACGAGGCCCGCGCGCGATGGGCATCGCTCAGCGAGGTGCTCGAGCCGCGCGCGACGCTGCGTGAGGTGCTGCTCCCCAACGGCGCGGATCATCACGCGCGCCAGCGCAATCGCGTGCACGCCGTTCGCGCGCTCGCGGAGGCGGCGCAGCCCGATGTCGTACGGCTCACGAGTCTCGCCGGCTTCGCTCGTGCAATCGCCTCCGCAACCGAGCGCGAAGACTTGCCGGAAGCGCTGCCAATGGTGACGGGCGAGCTGCGCGATTCCTACGGCTACACCTGGGCGCTTCAGGGAACGTTCGGGACGCGCAGCTCGCTCAAGCGCCGGGCGGCTCGCGCGGAACGATCGCTGCTGAGGAACACCGAGCCGTGGGTGGCGCTGGCCGAGCGCGTGCGACCGTCGGAACGCGCGGCGCTCGTGCGTGCTGCGTGGAAAACTTTACTGAGCTGCCAGCCGCACGACACACTCTGCGGATGCTCCGTGGATGCCGTCGCGCGCGCGATGTCGGCGAGGCTGGAAGACGTGGAGGTGCAAGCGGCCGGGCTCCGGGAGGATGCGCTCTTCGACCTGATCGGCTACGACGCAGTCGCTACGCGCGCGGCCGCGGGCGCGTGGAGCTCCTTCGTGGTCGTGTGCAACCCTGCTGCGCGTGAGCGCGGCGGCATTGCCGTGGTGGAGGTGCAGGTCGTGCGCGATCGCGTGCGCGTGGGTCCAGGCTCGGCCGGCGCAGCGGAAATGCCGATCGGCGCGCCTTCGTCGAGCTGGATGCTCGATCGCGGCACGATCCCCGTGCAGACGCTCGCGAGCACGCGGCGCCACGCCCGGCTCGAGTCGCCGGAGCATTATCCGTGGGACGAGCTCGTCGAGTCCACCACGGCGCTGATCTGGGCGCCACCCATATCGGGTTACGGAACGCATGCGTTTTCTCTCGAGACAAGCGAGTCGCCGGCAACGGCGGCTCCTCCTCGTGAGGTCCGCGCGAGCGGGCGCACCATGGAGAACGACGCGATGCGTGTCGACGTCGATCAACGCGGTTTGATCACGCTCGCGACGCTCGATCGCGTGCACGCGATCGCCTCACTCATCTCGATCGAAGCGACCGCGGACGCCGGAGATCTCTACACGCCCTCATTGCGCGGCGAGCCGTCCTTCGCGGAGCTCTCGGCGCCACGGCCTGGCTTGCGCGGACCACTTCGCGCGACACTGGTGATTCCGTGGCGAGTCGAGCCGCATCCCGACATTCGGCTGCAGCGTCCCGAATCGGCGGCAGGCACCATCACGATCGCGCTCGATGCCGGCGCGCGGCATTTGGGCATCGAAGTGAACGGCGTCAACGAAATGCACAATCATCGAGTGCGCCTCCGCATCGCCACCAACGTGCGCGATGCGCAAGTCTTCGCCGATGCCGCGTTCGGACCCGTGCGTCGCGAGCCGATTGTCGCTCCGCCCGAGAGCACGGAAATCCCGCCGGCCACTGCGCCATTCATGCGTTACGTCACTCTCGCCTCGGAGCAGAGCGGCGCGACGATCTATTCGGATGGACTCGGAGAATACGAAGCGCTCGCCGACGGCAGCGTAGCGATCACGCTCCTGCGCGCCGTGGGCGAGCTCTCGCGGAACGATCTTCCCGAGCGTCCCGGTCACGCCGGATGGCCGGCGCCCACCCCCGAGGCGCAGGAGCAGGGCGCGTTCACCGGATGCTTCGCGATTCTGCCGCACGGTCCGCGCGACGATGAGACGATCACGTTGATCGAGCACACCGCCGATGACGTGCTGCATCCGCTCGCTGGCCGCACGGTGCGCTCCGCAACGCCGATTCCCGTGGTCACCGCCGGCGTGATGCTCGAGGGAGACCGGCTCGCGCTCTCCACGATCAAGGAGAGCGAAAATGGCGAGTGGCTCGTGCTCCGCTGCGTCAATCTCACGGACCGCGAGATCGACGGCGCGTGGACGCTCGGCGCGCGCGCACGCGAAGCTCGCGTCTCACGTCTGGATGAACGCCCCGGAGAATTGCTTGGAATTCAAGATGATCGTGTGCCATTCATCGCCGCGCCGCGGGCGATCGTCACGGTCCTTGTCCGCTAGGATCGAGCTCGCATTGTCTCCAGCTCGTCGCCGGCGAGCCGGTCGCGCAGTGCATCGCCGAGCAGCGTGCACGAGAGCACCGTGAGGATGAGCGCGAGCCCCGGAGCCAGTGCGATCCACGGCGCGAGCACGATGAGCTCACGACCGTCCGCGATCATGTTTCCCCAGCTCGGCGAGGGTGGCTGGATTCCGAGCCCGAGAAAGGACAGCCCGCTCTCGAGGAGCACGGCACTTCCGACGCCGAGCGCGATCGCGACGATCGCCGGAGCAATCGCGTTCGGCAGTATGTGCTTCCACAGCACTCGCGATGGTGATGCGCCCATCGCCTGCGCGCTCTCGATGAACGGGCGCGCGCGAAGCCCGCGCACCTCGCCGCGCACGAGCCGCGCAACGCCCATCCAGCCCGTGAGCACGAGGATCGTGATCACCATCGTGGCACCTGGCGGCCAAAGCGCCGCGCACACGAGCAGGATCACGAGGCGGGGAATGGCGAGGAGCACATCGCCCGTGCCCATCGCGATGCGATCGATCACGCCGCCCTCCCATCCGCCGATCGCGCCGATGGCGATACCCGCCGCGCCCGCGAGCACGGATCCCGCAATCCCGACCGCGAGCGACAGTCGCCCCGCCAGCATCGCGCGCACGAACAGGTCGCGGCCGAAGGTGTCGGTGCCGAGCAGATGGAAGTGGTGCGTCGCGTCGATGGAGAGCGGAGGCAGGAGCCGCAGGACAAGCGCGTCACCGATCGCGGTGGGTGATGCGCTCGACAACGCCGGTACGACAATCGCCCCGAGCGCGAGCGCCACGAGCATGAGCATCGCTGCGCGCGTCTGCCATCCCGCGCTGCGCCAGAAGGCGCTCATGTGCGGCGCCTCGGATCGACCAGCGGCAGCGCGAGATCCGCAGCGAGATTTGCGAGAATCACGATCGCCGCGTACACCACTGTCGCACCGACCACCACCGGATAATCGCGCGCGAAGATGGAGCTCACCATGAGGCGCCCCACGCCAGGCCAGCCGAACACCGTCTCGACGAACACCGAGCCTGCGAGCACGCCCGGCAGGGCGAGCGCGAACAGGATCAGCAGCGTGGGAAGCGCATTCGCGAGCACGTGCTTCGCGTGCACGGCGCGCAACGGCACGCCCTTCGCCACTGCGGTTCTCACCCATTGGAGCTGCAGCAGCTCCACCGCCGAGGTGCGCGCGTATCGCGCGATCCCTGCCGCACCGATGAGCGTGAGCGTCAGCACTGGAAGCACCGCGTGGCGCACGAGCTCTCCGAATCCCGTCGCGCCCGCGGGATCGCGCACACCGAACGCGGGGAGCCGCAGCCATACAGGAAGCCCGAGCCGCGCCGCGCCATACGTGAACAGCGCGATCAGCGACAGCGCCAGCCAGAAGCTCGGTGCTGCGTACACGGTGGTCGTCACGAGCGTGAGCGCGCTATCGAGGTGCGATCCGCGACGCGCACCCTGCACGCCGCCCACTGCCACGCCGATCGCGAATGTGAGCAGCAGCGAGACTCCTCCAAGCGCCAGGGAGATCGGGATCGCGTCACCGAGCACCCGCGTCACCGGACGCCGCGCGACGAAGCTCGTGCCGAGGTCGCCCTCGAGGATGGCTCGCGCCCAGCGGCCATATTGCACGAGCAGCGGCGCGTCGAGATGCAGCGATGCGCGCAGGCGCGCGAGCTCGGGCGCCGTTGCCGTGGGCGGCGCGAGAAACGACACCGGATCGCCCGGTGCCGCGCGAATCAGGACGAAGGTGAGTGTGAGGACGACCCAGAACAGCGCGAGGGCCACGGCGAGCTGCCGCAGGATGGAGCGCATGTGGGGATGATGACGTGCACGCGCCGCGCGTCAACCCGCATCGCGGTGCGGCTCGCGCTCGGCGCGGCTTGCACCGGCGCGCCGCGCGCGAGCGACACCGTGGTGATCGCCTCCGGCGCCGACCTCGAGAGTGCCAATCCGCTCGTCACCATCCACCCGCTCGCGCGGCAGGTGCAGCGCTTTGCCCTGTTCGTCACGCTCGCGCGCTACGACGCGCAGCTCGAGCCCCAGCCGTATTTCGCGCGCAGCTGGAGCTTCTCGCCCGACCGCAAGACGCTCACGCTCTCACTCGTCGGCTCGCTTCGGTGGGATGATGGAGTGCCAACCACCGCGCGAGATGTCGCCTTCACGCTCGACGCCGCGCGCGATCCCGCTACCGGATTTCCGCGCGCCTCGGACCTCGCCCAGCTCTCGAGCGTCTCGGCTGGCGACGATTCCACGGTGACGCTGCACTTCACTGTGGCGCAGCCGCGCTTCCCATCGATCCTGTGCGAGCT
>DASXQD010000192.1:0-4944 GCA_036493195.1 Gemmatimonadaceae bacterium
CGAGCGCACGTCCATCTTGCTCAACCCGTACTCCAGCACGTGCGCATCGCGCACGTTGTTCTTGATCGTGAGCTCGAGCTTTCCGCCGCCCGTGCGCGGAAGCGTCGGGTACACCCACCCGACGTCGCTCATGGACATGGAGTCCGCCCACACATGAATATCGTAGTGCGTGGGCACGGGTCCGCCCCACGACACGCGACCCAGCGCATGCCCGGTCGAGCCCGGAAGATCGAAGTGGTGCAGCTCGAAGAACACCGTGTCGCCGAGAATCCTCACCGGACCCCGCGCGTTGCTCAGCTCGAGCGGCGGATCGTTCTCGCTCACGCGCATGTCGCCGATCGAGATGAGCTTCCCCGCGCTGTCCGGATCCGCGAGGCGCACGTAAGGCGACCGCAGCTCGCCATGCGTCCACCGGCGCGTCTGCTTGATTCCTTCGCGCGTGCGCCTCCACTCGTGATTCTTGTCCCTGAGCGCCACCTTGATCGCGCTGTCGCGGCGAGCCCCCTTCAGCGAATCGGGCGGCGACCAGAGATCGGTGAGCGTGAACGTCACGTCGTGGAGCACGGTGCTGTCGATCACGATGTAATCGCCCAGCGATCTGCCCCGCGCGGGCCCCTGTTTCTTCTGCCCCTCCGGAAAGACGTGCCGGAAGCTCCACTGGTGATCCGCGCGCCGGCGAAGATAGAAGTTGACCCGGTTCACCTCGAAGTAGGACAGCAGCAGCCGCTTGTCGAGCACATCGCGCGGATCGTAGCGCATGATGATCGGCCCGGTGGCCACGACAAGCGAATCCTCTTCATCGCGAATCGCCAGCGAGTCCAGCCTCACCCCCGTGAAGAGACTCCCCGTGATGCGACCGATGTAGAGCGTGCCGCGATTCCCCATCGCGCTCGACAGCTGCGAGTTGATGAGCGACCGCAGTCGGGCGCGGCCGAGATCCGTCTGCGTGGTCGCGAGAATGGCGCCGACGATGCTAATGCCCAGGAGCAGCAGAATGCCGGCGCTGATGAGCGCGACGAGACGGCGGCGCGACATGCGCTAGAACGCCTGCCCGATGCTGAAATTGAACGTCAGCTTGCTCAGGACGCTCTCGCTCGGCTTGGGCGTGAATGTCGGATCGCACGTCTGTCCCGTGCCCACGATGCCGGTCGAGAACGAGTTGCCCGGGCTGACGCATCGAAGCACGTTGTCCCTCCCGACGAAGTACGCGGAGCCAGCCGTGGACTGGTAGCCGTTGTACGCGACGTCCACGCGCAGCGGACCGATCGGCGAGCGCACGCGCACGCCGACGCCGGGCGTCACGCGGAGATCGGAGAAGGTGAAGCTCTGTTGCGGGCGGTTCCACACCTGCCCGGCGTCGACGAACGTTGCGAGCTGCACGCGTCCGCCGAAAGACGGAAGGCGATACCGCCACTCGCCGCTCGCGACGATCAGCGTGTTTCCGCCGGTGGGCGAGTACTGGAGCACGCGCGAGTTGTCGGTGGCGCGGTAGAGCTGAGTCGGATTGCCGTCGATCACCGTGCTGCTCACTGCAAACGTGTCCACGATGTAGACCAGGGGTCCGAGCAAATTCTGGCTGAAGCCGCGAACGGAATTTGGCCCGCCTCCGTAAAGTCGCTCTTCCGGAGGTACATACGCGGTGGCTCCGCGCGCCGAAAATCCTTCGAGCACCGCGGCCATCTGCAGCCGCGCGGCGAACGTCGAGCTTCCCACCGTCTTGTACACCGCACCCTCGGCCAGGACCCGGCTGAACCGCGTTCCGTTCGCCGTATCGAGCGACGTCGTGCCGCTCCGAAGCTCGAGATGCAACTGGTTGCCGTTCGAGGGATCGAGCAGCTGGTCGGAACGGTCGCGTACGATCGACGCGCCGAACACGTGCAGGCTCCCGTTCTGCTGCAGTCGCTCGATGTCCGCGAGCGCGCAGCGATTGAAGAGCTGGCAGAACACTGCGGGTGACGCCGTCGTGTGTCCGTACTCCACGCGGTAGGAGAGCGTGAGCGGAAGGCCCGGGCGCAGGTCGCGCGGCTGGAGATCACGCGTGACCTCGGCAGCGCCACCGATCAGCGTCTCGCGCACGTACGCGCGGAACTCGGACGTGCGCTCGCTGAAGAGCGTGAACGACGGCAGCGTGTGCGGCCCGATGAGCCCGCGCAAGCGGATCGTGCCCGAGGCGTAATAGTTCAGACGATTGCTGATCGAATCGTTCCGCACATCGCTCGGGCAGAGCGCGATGTGCGAGAGGCGGCCGTTGAGCTCCAGCCGCCGCGCGCCGCCCAGGAAATCGCGGTCGGCCAGACGCGCCTGCGTACGGATGCAGTCGAGCGTCGCCCAACCGGCGCCGATGCCCAGCGACGTCATGTTCCCTTCGTTCAGCCGCACGAGCACGATCAGCGAGCTGTCGTTGGGCTGCACGCTGTCGGGCGCCAGCGCGACGTCCACGTGGCTGTACGTCTCGAGCTGATAGAGGTCGCGCTGGCTGCGCACGAGATCCTTCTCTCGATAGACGTCGCCCACCCTGAAGGAGAGCAGCCGTCGTACGGTGCTCGTATCGATTTTTGCCGAATCGCCGCCGGGCGCGATCTGATACTCGATGCGGCCGACGTGCGCGAGCCGGCTCGGAAGCGCGAGCGGCTGTCCACGAAATTGTTCGAAGAACTGATACTCGACCTGCGCCCGATCGGTGGCCGGATCCACCTGACTCGAGGCGAGCGGCGCGGCCGCGTACGGATAACCACTGTTGTGCAGCTGCTCGCGCACGGAATCGACTACCGTTTGCAGCTCGATCTTCGTGAAGATGTGGTTGTGACGAAAGTGATCGAGCTCGTTCAGCAGGCGGTCGCGATTCGGAACCGAGTCGAGTCCGGTGACGCTCAGCGTATCGATCATCACCGGCGGACCTTCATTGATCCCGAATCCGATCGCGACGGCGCCCGTGCCGGCCGGCTTTACCGAGGTCTTCACGGCCGTCTTGTAGTAGCCACGCAGTCTGTAGAAGAGCCGAATGCGAACGGCATCGCGCGAGAGCTCGAGCGTATCGAGACAGCGACGCGCGCCGATCGGCAAATGCAGGTGGCGGCGGGTGAAGCTCGATGGCGACGTCACGATGACGCTCGCCAGCTCCGCGCTTTGAAAGTGCTCGTTTCCCGTGAAGTTCACTGCGCGAACTTCGAGATCACCGGGGTCGCATGAATTGTCCTGTGCCCGCAAGGCGCCGGGAAAAGCGACGGAGAGAACGAGCAGCAGCGCGGCGAGAAAAGCCCGTCGCATCACCCGCGTGTGCGCGCCAATGCGATGTCCCTGGCGGCAGCATCGGGGGGCTCGAGCTCCAGCGGCGCCCGCTCGGCGAGCAGGCGCGCGATGTAGAAGACGGCGAGCCCCACTCCCAAGCCCGCAGCGATGGCGGGAAGGAGCGCGCGGCCGCGCACCGGCTGCCGATCATCGTAGCGGACGATCGACTCGTCGCGCGTCCCGTTCGTTACCGTCATTGGCACCCTTGCGTGTGCGCCGCGTCCTCGTTGTTCGGACGACTCAGCGCTGACGTGTGCTACACTGTTTGCACGAGGATGGTACCAGGACCCCGCTGTTTTGCGCGCCGCTTCACTTCCGCCGCCAGCGATCCGATGTGCCCCGTCGAGATCCAGCGGTCCGGCCCTATCTGAAGCACTGCGGCGGACAGCCGCGCAATCGGAAAATCGCGCGCCCGCCCTTCCCGATCGACCCCCGTGAAATGCCCGCGCCGCACCGCCTCCTCTCCCACCGCACGCTTCGCCACGTCCACGAAGCGCAGCGCGCATTCCCGCGCGATCGCCAGCGCACGCTGGACCGTCGTGACGGCGATGAAGTCATCGCCTCCAATGTGCCCGACGAAATCCGTGGGCGATCCCGTCGTCTCGATCGCGCCCCTGATCGCCTGCCCCATGTCCCGGATCACCATGTCGGCGATCGAGAACCCGAACGTATCCGCGAACGGCTTGAAGTTGTCGAGATCGATGTAGCAGATCGCGAACGAGTCTCCCGCTTCCGCACGCCGCTCGATCTCCTCCTCGATCGCCTTGCCGCCGGGCAGCCCGCTCGTCGGATTCCGATCTCCCTCACGCCGTACGATTCTGAGTAACGCGACGATGCGCGCCCTGAGCTCACGAGGATCGAACGGCTTCGCGAGATAGTCATCGGCACCTGCTTCAAACGCGGCAACCTTGTGCTTGATGTCTCCCTGCGCCGTGAGCATCAGGATCGGGATGCGCGCGGTAAACGGATTCAGCTTCACGGCGCGACACACGTCCAGTCCGCTCATGCCGGGCATGACGAGGTCGAGCACGAGCAGATCGGGCTCACGCTCCTGGATCGACGCGAGCGCGGACAATCCGTCGGCTGCCAGATCGGTCTCGTGCCCCGCCGAGTGGAGGACCTCACGCACCATCAGGCGCATGTCCTCGTTGTCGTCGACGCACAGGACGTAACTCACGATTGACGCTTCACTTGGGGCCCGATAAGTTCACCCGAATAGTAGCGCTGTGTCAACGTCGTAGCCACGTGACGGCGACGCGCGGGCGCGCTCCGGCACGGCTCCGCAAGACCTCCTTCGCTCTCATCGTTGCTATCACTGTTGCGATCACGCTCTCCTCTGACACTCATCGCGCTCATCGCGCTCGTCGCGTGCAAGGGCGGTGAAACCGCGCATCGCCGCACGCTCGTCGACGCACGCGACCGCTATGATCCAAAGTCACTCGACCCCGCGCTCTCCACCGATGTTCCCACCGGTCGCGCAGTATCCTATCTCTTCGACGGCCTCACTCGCTTCAGCCCCGACGCGAAGGTCGGGCCAGCGCTGGCCACCCGGTGGGATATCTCTCCGGACGGACGCACCTACCTCTTCCATCTGCGCGCGGGCGTTCGTTTTCACGACGGCACTCTGCTCCACGCGAGCGATGTGGTGCACAGCTT
>DASXQD010000193.1:0-5499 GCA_036493195.1 Gemmatimonadaceae bacterium
AGCAGCTCCGCCCACGCGCGATCCACGGGCAGCGCTTCGACCGCCGCGCCATACTGCGACAGGCGCCCATTCTCGATGATGCCGCGCGACTCGAGCAGCTGCACCGCCTGCCTGTAGGATGTGCGGTCGAGCGGCACCGGAAGTTCCAGCTCATCCGCGCGCACGCCGAGTCCGGCGCAGGTGAGCGCGACGCGCTCGGAATCTCCGGCGAGCTGAAACTCCGGCTCCGTGGGGCGCAGCGCCTTGAAGTGAATGTCGCGATCGCTGAGAATGAACACGCGCCCGCCCGCGACGCGGCCGTGCACGCGCCCAGCCATCTGCAGAATCTCGTTGGCTCCCAAATGGACGCGCGTGAGCACGTTCTTTCCGCCCTCGATGAGATTCGTGAAGCGCATGTCCTCGATCACGACCGTATCGAGGCCGTGGACATTGAGCGCGCTTTGCCCCGCTGCCGTCATGCTCAGCAGATATGGCTTGCGCACGTCGCCTTCGAGAAAGGGACGTATGATCCGGATCGGCTCGCCGCCATGATAGAACGCGGCATTGATGCGCGGATACCGGCGCTGCACGAACCCGGCAACATCCTCCACCGCGGCGCGGGTCGGCAGAAAGACGCCGACGCCGCGCTTCTCCTTCTGCACGTCGCGCAAAAACGTCTCGTCGAGAAAGTCGAGCGTCTTCCGATGCACGACCTTCACCTGCGCAGCCTTGTCGGGATCGAACGCGGTGGTCTCGAGCACAGCGGCCGAATTCAGATATCGCGCGTAGAACGTGGGATCGACCGTCGCCGACAGCCAGATGAACCGGCAGCCGACTCGTTTGCCGAGCGCGAGACAGAGCTCGAGCTCCGCCGAGGTCTGATGGATCTCGTCGACGATGAGCGTGTCCTGCGCGAAGATGTCGCCGTCCTGGAACCAGCGGCGCGCGATTCCCGTCGTCACGATCACGAGATTCCAGCTCGGCGTCTCCGGCGTCGCTTCGCGCTCGCGATTGACGACGCCTACGCGCAGCTCCGTGGTGCCGAGGATCGTTTCGGCGATGGGACGAATCGCGAGCGTTTTCCCGGTGCCGGTGCCGGCGACGATGCCGAATCCCTTGCCCGCATCGGCAAGCTCGAGAATTTCTTCGCCGTGCTCGCGCTGCAGCAGCGTGTCGAGATGAAGGCGCACGGCGAGCTCGATGGTCTCACACGCGGCGCGCGTTGGTGCGATGACGATGATGCGTCCCGTCGAGGGCTCCGCGGCCGCGAATGCATCGCGATCTGGCGGAAGGTAGTGATCGCGAACGTGACGCAATGTCGTTCAGTTATCCCGGGCGACGAGTGGAAAAGGACGAGTGCGGAGGACGCTGCGGTTTGTCACTGCGCGCGCGTGGCGGCGGCGGAGGAGCGTGACTGGCCGCGCGCTTCTGCTGCTCCTCGTGCTGACGCTGCGCCTCCGCACGCTGCCGCTCCTCCGCTTCTCGCTGCTGCTGCTGCGCTTCCCGCTGCTGTTGCTGCTGCGCGGCGCGATCCTGCTCTTCGTGTGACGGCGTCGCGTTCGGGGTCGAGAAGTTGGACTGTCTGGGCGGCGTTGGCGGGAAGTTGCGCTCATTCCCGGGCGCATCGCTGCCGAAGACGACGCGCGCGTTGAGCGGCCGCTTGCGAATGGCCGTCGCGCAATCGGTGGGCGCAGGCTGGTGCGCCGGCGGCACGCCGTCGATCCAGATCCGGCACATACCCGGAGGCGGCCGATGGCTCTCGGGCACACTGTTCGAAGATGATTGTGCGGGTAGCGTCGCCGCAGAAAGTGCAATGCCGGCGAGGAGTGCTGCGAAATGCTTCATGGTGCTCCCAGAGTCGTGTAGCGGTCCCTCCAAAGGCAGGGGGAGTGCCACGAATGCCGGGTTGCGCGAATATCGCAAGGCGCTGTCGCATAAACACTTAGCCGCCGCGAGCTTTTCGCTGGCGATAGCCCTGTCCTCCGAACGGGACACCTGCGTCTCGGGAGCGGGACGAGCGAGCATCGTTCAACTTGTCAGCGCGGCGGTCGCCGCGCCATGAGGAGATCAGGACGACCCGTTGCGTCCGCTGCCCGCCGGAGGAAGCAGAGTGACGGGAACGTTACTCGCGCGCGCGGCGCTGAGCAGCTCATCGAGAGCGTTCTCGGCGCCCCAGGGAATCGACGCGAGCAGCGCGTCGTGCGGCTCGGTCATTCCGATGAGGCTGATGTCTCCATCCCCATCCGGTGCGCAGACTAGGGCCGAATAGCGAAGCGCCTCGAATGCGTGCTCCACGATGTCGATCGGAAGCTCGCGCTCGGCATGCGTGATGATCACGCGCTGGGATCCATCCTCGAGTCGATTGCGCACGATCTCCGTCATGCGCTCACCCGCGCCATCGTCGGACAGCGAGATGCTCTCGATCGCACGTCGCTGTGCGCGCTCCCGCAGGTGCGTGCGTTTGTTCGTATCCTCATTCTCAATCACTTGCATCGAACCTCGCTCAGCGCGTGACAGTGATCTTCCCTCTGCGAGCACTCGCGACGACATGCACAACTCGCGCTAGAGGAATACACCAATCGCAAAACAGGTTCCGAATTTTTCGATGTGTGCGTCTGCGTGATCGTGCTCGCGAGGATGCGCGTGATCCCTGTCACACGGTCAGTCGCCGAATGAAATTCCCGTCGCCCGCGCCGTGAGCATGACGTCGTGTTGAAGCTCCACGCGCTTCGGAGCTTTCAGCACCTCGGCCATGGGAACACATACGATGTGCGGAGACTGCAGCGCGACCATGTCACCCCATCGCTCGTCCGCGATCGCGCGCACGGCCGCGCCACCGAAACGCGTCGCGAGCAGCCGATCATAGCCCGTCGGCATTCCGCCGCGCTGCAGATGGCCGAGCACCAGGGAGCGGCACTCCTTTTCGGTTCGCCGCTGAATCTCGCGCGCGATGGAGTCCGCGATTCCGCCCACGCGATGCGCCTCGCCGAGCAGTGAATCGCCCAACGTCGACCTGCTGCCGCCAATGGGATAGGCACCTTCGGCAGCGACGACGATCGAGAAGTGGCGGCCGGCGCGATCACGATGACGGATCTTGTCGCAGACGCGTTCGATATTGTACGGAATCTCCGGGATCAGAATCACATCCGCCGTACCCGCCAGTCCGCTGTACAACGCGATGAATCCGGCATCGCGGCCCATTACCTCGAGCACGATCACACGGTCGTGGCTCTCCGCCGTAGTGTGCAGCTTGTCGATCGCGTCGATCGCCGTCGACACCGCCGTGTCGAATCCGAAGCTCGTGATCGTGCAGCTGACATCGTTGTCGATCGTCTTCGGCACCGCCACGATCCTCATGCCCTTCTCGAACAGCTTCTGCGCGATCGCGAGCGACCCATCCCCCCCGATCGTGAGGATGGCGTCGATTCCCAGCTCGTTTGCACGATCGATCAGCTCGTCGGAGCGATCGATCTCCACGATGCTTCCATCGGGCTGCCGCTCGGGAAAATGGAACGGATTGCCGCGGTTGGTCGTGCGGAGGATCGTGCCGCCAAGGTGGCCGATGCCACTCACCGAGGCGCGATTGAGCGCGATCACTTCGTCTTCGCCGAGGAGCCCGGCATAGCCGCGCTTGATGCCGAGCACGTCCCAACCACGATCGAAGGCCGAGAGGACGGCGGCGCGAATGACTGCATTGAGTCCCGGCGCGTCACCTCCGCCGGTGGAGATTGCTATGCGCATCAGCGATGGAAAGAGAATGCTGGGCGAAGCGATGAACCGATGCAGCACCCTCGCTGCCGGATTCTATATATCGCGCTCACCTGGCGATGGGAATCTATGCGAAAGGGATACACACTGCTCGAACAGCTCGTCGTCCTTGCGGTGATGACGATTTTGCTAACGCTCGTGGCACCGCGAACGCTGTCCGCGCTCGACCGCTCCGCCGTGCGCAACGCGCGACGCGAGCTCGTCTCCACGCTCGGCTCGGCGCGCGGCGCGGCGCAGTCGCGCGCGGAACGAGTGTCCGTCGCGATGGATAGCTCGGCCGGGCTGCTGCGCGTTCTCGCGGGCGCGGACACACTGCTCGTGCGGCCGCTGCGCGCGGAGCTCGGCGTGGTGCTCGCAGCATCCCGCGACACGGTTACGTACGGCGCGAGCGGACGTGGATACGGAGCAGCCAATTCCACCATCGTGCTGAGTCGCGGCTCGGCCGCGGAGACGGTGTACGTCGCTCGACTCGGGCGCGCGCGATGGTAATGGCTACGCTACCGATGCGGCGACGGTGCCGAAATCGTATCCGGGCACCGAGATACGCGGAATCGGCTGTCCGAGCGTGCGCTCGATCAGGCGGACCATCGAGATCTCGTCGGCGGCCATGAAGGTGAACGCATCCCCGGTTGCCGCCGCGCGGCCAGTACGGCCGATGCGATGGACGTAGTCCTCGGCCTGCGCAGGCACATCGTAGTTGATCACGTGCGAGATGCCCGCAATGTCCAGCCCGCGCTGCGCGATGTCCGTCGCGACGAGCACGCGAATCGTTCCCTTCCTGAATTGATCGAGTGCATCGGTGCGCTGGCCCTGCGACTTCTCGGAGTGCATCGCGAGCGCTGCGATCCCCTCGTGCTCGAGATTGCGCACCACCTTGTCGGCCCCATGCTTCGTTCGTGTGAACACGAGCACGGAGTCGAGCTCGGTTTTTCGGAGCAGCTCCACGAGGAGATCGCTCTTCCGGTCGCGAGGCACGGGGTATACGGCGTGAGTCACCGTACTCGCGGCCTGCGTGCGCATGCCAACCTGCACGACGATCGGCTTCCGGAGGTACTTGCGCGCGAGCGCCTCTACCTCGGGTGGCATGGTCGCGCTGAAGAGCAGCGTCTGCCGGTACTTCGGAATTTCGGCAACGATCCGGTTGAGCTGCGGCGCGAAGCCCATGTCGAGCATGCGGTCGGCCTCGTCGAGCACCAGAACCTCCAGATCGTCGAACGCGACGTTCTGTCGCTCCATGTGGTCGATCAGCCGTCCGGGCGTTGCGACGATCACATCCACGCCGGTCCTGAGTGCCAGCTCTTGCGGTCCGAGCGGAACTCCGCCGTAGATATCCGCAATCACGAGACCGCTGTGTTCGGCGTATCTGGCGAAGCTCTCTTTCACCTGCACCGCCAACTCGCGAGTCGGTGTGAGAATCAGAGCGCGCACGCGACGTGGTCCGCCGAGCAGACGATGCACGATCGGCAGGGTGAATGCGGCGGTCTTGCCTGTGCCGGTCTGGGCGAGCCCCATGATGTCTCGTCCGCGCAGAATGAGCGGAATGGCACGTGCCTGGATCGGCGTGGGTACGGTGTAGCCTGCATCGATCACGGCGCGGAGCAGCTCCGGCGCGAGCATCAGCTCGGCGAAGCTCGTGGGCATGTCCGTATCGGGTGCGTCGATTTTGTCTGTCAAAATGCTCTCGAGCTTGGCGCCGGGGCCGCAAGTCCATCGCGTGTACGATGGCGCCGGCGCGCTGCTAATGTCGCGAGG
>DASXQD010000194.1:0-12206 GCA_036493195.1 Gemmatimonadaceae bacterium
GTCGGTGTGCTTGCGACATCGTTTGGTGAGGGAAAGAGCACCCTGCTCGTCGTCGTCACGGACGATCTGCGCGAGCGTGGCGTACGTGCGGATCACCTCATCAAGCCGATCGCCGAGGCGGCGGGCGGGCGCGGCGGTGGCAAGGCACACATGGCGCAGGCGGGAATTCCGGACGCATCGCGTATCGGCGACGCGATCGCGCACGCCCCAACGGTGGTGCGCGCGGCCCTCGGCGCCGCCGCGTGACGGTTGGCGACTGGCTGTCCGCGCGCACGCCAGCGCCACCGTCACCGCTGGCGGAGCGCTTGCACGCAGCGATGGGTACGCGACTGACTGAAGGCTCCGAGCATACCTACGAATCGGTGCTCGGTACGGCCGAGTCGCTGCTCGCGGATCTCCTCGCACTCGGGTGTGCGCAGCGCGATCGGGCGCTGGACCTGCTCACTGTCGATGCGCTCGTGACGTACGCGTTCGAGTCCGCGGCGGAGTCGCCGGAGACGCTCTCGGCTCGCGCCACATCGGCGATGTCGGAGATCGCGAGGCTCGCCGCACCTTCATCGGTCGCGTGAGCGCGAGCCTGCTCGGCGGCCGCTCGGGACTTGCCGTGCTGATCGATCCTGATCGCACGTCGACGCGCGACGCGGAAGAGTTGGCGCGACGTGCGGCTGGAGAGGGCGCGGCACTGTTACTGCTCGGAAACAGCTTTGGGCCCGCGGGCGAAGGCGGCGAGCTCTCGGCACTGCTCAAGCGTGCGGCGCCGGAGCTGCCACTCGTGCAGTTCCCGGCGATGGCATCGCAGCTCGATGCAGGGGTCGATGCCGTGCTGCTGCTCTCACTGATCTCCGGTCGCAACGCGCAATATCTGATCGAGGAGCATGTGCGCGCCGTGCCGTTTTTTCGGCATCACCCCGAAGTGCAGGCCATCAGCACGGCGTATTGTCTCGTCGACGGAGGGCACGTGACTTCGGTGGAGTCGGTGAGCCAGACGCGTCCATTGCCCGCCGACAAGCCCGAAGTGACCGCGGCGCATCTCTGCGCGGCGGCGCTCATCGGCATGCATGCGGCGTATCTCGATGCCGGGAGCGGCGCGTCACGCGCGGTGGGCGCGTCCTTGATTCGCGCGGCGCGCGATGTGTGGACCGGCCCGCTGATGGTCGGCGGCGGTATTCGCGGCGCCGACTCGGTGCGCAGCGCGCGCGATGCAGGCGCCGACATCGTCGTGATCGGCGGAGTGCTCGAAGAGCAGGGCGGGGCGCGCGTGCTTGGCGCATTGACGACGGCGGCGCGCGCATGATCGACATCCACACGCATCTTCTTCCGGGGGTGGACGACGGCTCCCCGTCGATCGAGGCATCCGTTCCTGTGCTCGAGCGATTCCGGAAGGACGGTGTGACGGTGCTGGTGTGCACGCCGCACCTCAAGGCCACTGATGCGGCGCGTGCACCGGTCGAGAGGCATCGGAAGATTCTCGACCAGCTGGTGAAGCATGCGCCGCCGGTACCGAAGCTCGTGCTGGGCTGGGAGATAATGCTCGATGCTCCGGGCATGGATCTACGCGCTCCGGATCTGCATCTGGGCGACTCCGGCGCGGCGCTGGTCGAGTTTCCGCGCATGCACGTGCCGCCCGGCGCGACGCAGGAGATCCTTCGGATTCGAATGAGCGGCGTCACGCCGGTGATCGCACATCCCGAGCGCTATCATCTGTGCACGCCGGAAGTGGTGCGGGAATGGCGCAGCGTGGGCGCCGTGATCCAGATGGATGCCGTGATGGTTTTCGGCAATGCGCCCACTTCGCGGTTGGCGAGAAAACTCCTTCAGGAGGGGCTCATCGACATCATCGCGAGCGACACGCACGGGGATTCGCGCTCGGTCCGCATGGCGCACGACTGGCTCGAGGGCATCGACGCGCACGAGCAAGCAGAGCTCCTGTGCACCGTGAACGCTCGTCGGCTGCTCGATCGCGAGGCGGTGCTGCCCGTGATGCCGATTCCCGAGACGGATCAGGGAATGCTCGCGAAGCTCCGCTCGATGTTCCTGCGGCGCGCATGAGCGATCACATCGTGGGTGCGCTTCGCGAGCTGGCCGATACGGCACTCGCCACTGCCGCCGCGCTCGAGGCGGAGATGTCCCTGGCGGCCGACATGGTCCGCGCGACCGTGAGCGCGGGAGGCACGCTGTTCTTCTGCGGAAACGGCGGAAGCGCCGCTGACGCGCAGCATCTCGCCACGGAGTACGTCGTGCGCTACATGCGCGTGCGCCGAGCGGTCGCCGCGATCGCGCTCACGACCGACTCGTCCCTCCTCACCGCCACCGCCAACGACCTGGGCTTCGACCAGGTGTTCGCGCGACAAATCGACGCGCTCGCGCGTCCCGGCGATCTTCTCATCATTCACTCCACCAGCGGCGACTCGCCCAACGTCCTGCGTGCGGCGGAGTCGGCGCAGCGCGTGGGCGCGAAGGTACTCGCGTTTTCGGCGCGAAATGGCGGCGCGCTGCGCACGCTCGCCGATCACATCATCGTCGTTCCAACACAGCGAACCGATCGCGCACAGGAGCTGCACATGTGCATCGAGCACGCGATCTGTGAGCTCATCGAGCGGGAGCTATGATCGATCTCAAGGGGAAACGCGCGCTCGTGACCGGAGGCTCGCGCGGAATCGGCGCAGCGACCGCACTGCTGCTGGCCGAATGTGGCGCGGACGTCGGGATCGGCTACCGCAACCGGGAGAAGGACGCCGAGGACGTGGTGCGGCGCGTGGCGAGTCTCGGAGTGCGCGGCTTTGCGCACGCGGCGGACATCAGCACCGCTGCCGGAACGGAGTCGCTGTTCGCGCGTGCGGCGCGCGAGCTTGGCGGACTCGATCTGTTCGTGGGCAACGCCGGTATCTGGCCATTCGATGACATTCCGATCGGCGAGATGGACGATGAGCGGTGGCACACGACCATGCGCGTGAACATGGACTCCATGTTCACCACCACGCGCGCGGCCGTTCGCGCGATCTCGAATCGCGGCCGCATCGTGCTCGTCTCGAGCACGGCTGGCCAGCGGGGCGAGGCGGGCCATTCGGACTACGCTGCATCGCGCGGTGCGATGATCTCGTTCGTCAAATCGGTGGCGGTGGAGCTGGCGCCGAGGGACATCACGGTGAACAGCGTGGCCCCCGGTTGGGTGGACACCGAAATGGCGGCCGCATCGCTCGAAGGCGACGGGCGGGCGAGAATCGAGCGGACGATTCCGCTGGGGCGGGTCGCGAGCGCGCGCGATATCGCGGGCCCGATCGTGTTCCTCTGTTCGGAGCTCGCGCGGCACATCACGGGCGAGGTCCTCAACGTCAACGGTGGAAGTGTGCTGTGCGGCTAGCGCGCGCGGCGATGCGCGTCAGGCCGTGGCGAAGCGCTCGTCTGGAATCTCGTCAACGGCCTGCCAGCTCTTGAAGCAGCGCCAATCGAATTCGCGTGCCGCCCGCATCTGGTCGGGAAATCCGAAGCAATCGGTCCATCCCTCTTCGCGTGCGCGCCACGCGCAGTCCCAGGCAAACGAAAAGCGTCGCAGGGCGTCGACACAGGTCACATCGATCACGCCGGTGAGATCGGCGCATCCGGAATCAGCATGGATGCGAACGGACTCGATGAGGAGGTCGCGCTCGGCGCTCAGGAGATGCTTGAGCAGGCGCATGATCTTGACGTGCGGCACCGGACGCGCCGAGGTGATGAGCGGAGTGCGGGTACGGACCTGCACGGACAGCACGGCGTTTTTGAACGTCGGGGTGGCGGCGCTCTGGTCGAGAATGTCGGTGAGATGCATACGTGGGTAAAGATAAGGGGCTGAGCTCGCAAACGGATGGCGCAGAATGGCTGCAGCCGCCTTCGGCCGTGCTCGAGATCGCTCGCAACCTCATTCGTGCCGGACACGAGAGCTGGTTCGTTGGCGGAGCCGTCCGTGACGCTCTGTTGGGGTACCGCAACCTCGACTGGGATCTCGCGACAGCGGCGACTCCGCAGCAGGTGCAGCGGCTCTTCCGCCGCACGGTCCCGGTTGGCATCGAGTTCGGAACCGTGGGTGTACTCGATGACGCTGGTGCGATGCACGAAGTCACGACTTTTCGAAGAGATGTGCAGACCGATGGGCGGCACGCGGTGGTGGAGTTCGGTGCGAGCCTCGAGGAGGATCTGGCGCGGCGTGATTTCACGATCAACGCGATCGCCTACGCTCCCGAGACGCGCGAGCTGCGCGACCCGTTCCATGGTCGTGCAGATCTCGAGCATCGCCTCGTGCGCGCCGTGGGCGTTGCCGCGGATCGCATGCGCGAGGATCGGCTTCGGGCGCTCCGCGCGATTCGCTTCGCCGCCCGCTTCCGCTTCGCGATCGAGACGGATACGTGGAGCGCGATTCTCGATTCTGCGCCGCACCTCCGCCGTTTGTCGATGGAGCGCGTACAGCAGGAGATCGAGAAGACGATGACGCAGGTCGAGCTGCCCGGAAACGCATTCCGGTTGTGGCGTGATGGCGGAGCGCTCGCCGTGCTCGCTCCGCCGCTCGCCTCCGCGAGTGATGTCGCGCTCGCGACGCTCGATAGGCTGCCGCGCGCGCGGGCTACGGTGCAATCGCATCGGACGTCGAACAGGCTCACGGCGCTCGTGCTCGATCTGTCTCCAGAGGATGCACGCTCCACGCTCAGGGAGCTCCGGTTCTCCAACGATCGCGTGCGCTGGATAGGAGATCTCGTGGAGCGGTGGCACGCTGTAGCTCCATCCATTCGCGACTCGCTCGCCTCCGGTTCGTCTCCGTCGGATGCCACCGTGCGCCGGTGGGTGGCCGAGATCGGACGCACACGCGTGAGCGCGTTTCTCCACGTGGCTGCGGCGCGATTCGCGGCCGAGTTGGGGGAGGGCGAGCATGTGGAGTGGTCGAGAGCGATGCGCTCCCTGTACCGACGCATGCAGCGCGCGGCCTTTCGCGATCCTGTGGAAGTCGGCGATCTTGCCATTGGCGGCGGCGACCTCATGAACGCCGGCATCAAAGCCGGGCCCCAGCTCGGGGCGATGCTCAGGGCGCTGCTCGACTGGGTGCTCGAAGATCCCGCTCGCAACACGCACGATCGGCTGCTCGCGCGCGCGCGCGAGCTCGTTGGCGAACAGTCTCACCGATAAGAGAGACCGCGCATGTGGTTCCGGGGCCGGCAGCCAGAGACATCGGTGTGGAAGCGCTTTCGCTCCGCCGCCGACGGATTTGTCTTCACGAAGGAAGACGACTACTACAGCGCGCACGTCGTCGCGCACGCGGAGCGGATCGTCGATCTGTTTCTCGCGCTGATGGAGCAGCTGCCTCCCGCTGTGGATCTCTCGATCGTGGATGCACGCGAAAAGCGAAAGTGGCGCGGCGATCGACTTCCACTGCCCGACGTGCGCGACGCGCTCACGCGCATCAAGACACTGGTCGCCGCTGCCGGCGGCGTGGAGATCGCCGTCTATTCGAGCGAGGACCAGCTGACGCTCAACCCCATGCTCGAGCTGTTCATCTACGCGCGCACGGATCGCTGGCTGTATCTCCTGCAGGGCAAGGGGCTGGAGGAGCGCCGGCTCGTGCGCACGAACAGCTGGAAGGTCGCCCGACACGAGTTTCAGCCTGCCCCCGACCTCACGGCCGCGCTCGACTCTCTCGTCGACTCGCTCAAGCTGACGACGGCGTGACGCGAACCCCGCTCGTCTACGCCGTCGTAGCCGCGGCGGCGAACGTCGTGGGTGCGCTCGTCGTTGCAATGCGCGCGAAGTGGAGCACGCGCGCGCTCGATGCGATGATCGCGTTCGCCGCAGGCTTCATGATCTGCGTCTGTCTCACCGACATCTTTCCGGAAGCGATCGAGCGTGCGGGCTCACGTGGGGCGATGGCGGCGCTGGCCGGCTATCTCCTCGTGCATCTCACACAGCACATGCTCGCACCGCACTTCCACTTCGGCGAGGAGACGCACGAGGTCACGGAGCTCGTGAGCATATCCGCGCTCGGGGGGCTGCTCCTGCACACCTTCGTCGATGGTGTGGCGATCGCGAGCGCCTTTCACGTGAGCGCAGCGCTCGGCACGATCGTCTTCGCCGCCATCGTGCTTCACAAGCTGCCCGAGGGCTTTGCGATAGCGAGTCTCTTCATGGCGGCTGGCGCGGGGCGTGCAAGAGCCGTGAGGGCGGGGTTTGCGCTTGGGCTTTCCACCATCGCCGGCGTGGTGGTCACGGACGCCACCCCGGCGCTCGATGCGATCGGACTCGGACTCTCGGCGGGAGTGACCCTGTACGTGGCGGCCTCTAATCTCGTGCCTGAATTCCAGGGGAAGCATGACTGGCGGCCGCAGCTCGCGTTCGTCCTCGGCTGCATCGTGTACTTCGCCACGCGCATGATGGCGGGACTCTGAGCATGGCTACGAGCAGAAACGCTCGCGGCAGACAAGCGGGAGGTGCGGCGGCGCCCTCGTTGTTCGCGCCGCCGCTCAGTGCGCAGCCACTCGCGGCGCGCATGCGCCCCGCGTCGCTCGACGAGTTCGTCGGGCAGGAGCACCTGCTCGCACCGGGCATGGCGCTGCGTGAGTCGATCGAGCGCGGAAGGGTTTCCTCGATGTTGTTCTGGGGGCCGCCCGGAAGCGGCAAGACGACGCTCGCGCTTCTCATCGCGAACTACACCGATCGCGAGTTCGTCCCGTTCTCCGCGGTGACCGAGGGCGTGCCGCGCGTGCGCGAGATCATCGCCGGGGCGGAGGAGCGCCTCGCGATGAGCGGGCGCGGAACCGTTCTGTTCGTGGATGAGATCCATCGGCTGAATCGAGCGCAGCAGGATGCATTTCTCCCGCACGTGGAGCGCGGCACCGTTACGCTGATCGGTGCGACCACGGAAAACCCATCGTTCGAGATCAACGGTGCGCTGCTGTCGCGCACGCGCGTGTTCGTTCTTCGTGCGCTCACCGTCGAAGACGTTACGAAGGTGCTGCGCACCGCGCTCGAGGATCGCAAACGCGGCCTCGGAGAGCTCGAGCTCACAATCGAGAACGATGCGCTCGCAACGATCGCCACCGAAGCCGATGGCGATGCGCGTCGCGCGCTCACCGTACTGGAAGCCGCTGCCTCGCACGTCGGCGCAAAGGGACACATCACCAGTTCCGTGGCGCGCGACGCGCTGCAACTTCGCTTCGCGCGCCACGACAAGTCGGGCGAGGAGCATTTCAACCTGCTCTCCGCCTATCACAAATCCCTTCGCGGCTCCGATCCGCAAGGTGCGCTCTACTGGATGGCGCGAATGATCGAGGGCGGCGAGGACCCGATGACGATCTTTCGCCGCGCGATCGCGATGGCCGCAGAGGATGTCGGGCTCGCCGATCCGAACGCGTTGCAGCTCGCGGTGGCCGCGCGCGATGCCTGGCACATGCTCGGCGCACCGGAAGGCTATCTTCCGCTCGCCGAGATGACGATCTATCTGGCGACGGCGCCAAAGTCGAATAGCGCGAAGACGGCCCTGTCGGCGGCGCTGGCAGCCGCGCGCGAATCACCCGCCGAAGGTGTTCCGCTGCACATTCGAAACGCGCCGACGCCGCTCATGAAGGAACTGGGTTACCATAAAGGGTATCAGTACGCGCACGACGCCGAAGACGCCTACATTCCGCAGGAGTATCTGCCCGAACGTCTGCGCGGCACGGTGCTCTACGAGCCGGGGCGCTTCGGATTCGAGAAGGAGATCAGCAAGCGCCTCGCGTGGTGGGCCGAGCTGCGCGAGAAGGCGGAAGCCGATGACAAGTCATCCGCCGAATAGTCGAAGAAACAGTGCATCGCGAACACACATTGGGAGACCGTATGCGCCTCAAGGCAACACTGATAGCTTCGCTGGTACTCGCAAGCGCGTCGTGTGGCGGACTTGGACGGGGAGGATTCCGGGAACCCGTCGTGAATTTCAAGGACGTGCGGGTGGGCGGCCTCGGACTCAATGGTGGCACGCTCGACATCGTGCTGAGCGTCTACAATCCGAACAGCTTCCGGCTCGACGCGTCGCGCCTCACGTATCAGCTGCTGGTGGACACGCTTCCGCTTGGCTCGGGCGCAATGGACAAGCGCTTCTCGGTGGGGAGCAACGACTCCACCGATGTCGAGCTTCCGCTTCGCTTCACGTGGAGCGGCGCGAGTGGCGCAGTTCGTGATCTCATCAACAACGGGACGGTCCCGTATCGCGTGCTGGGAGATCTCACCGTCGGCTCCAGCGTGGGTGACTTCACGATCCAGTACGATCGCACGGGACACTTCAACTCGATGTCCGGCTCGTCGCATTGACTCAACGACACAGGTACAGCTATCTCTAGAAACTCAATCGATCTACATCCGCCCGCAGAGCGTGCAATCCTCGTGGGCGCCCCGATCAAGTCGTCCCGCGCGCGCCAGCAGCTGGGCGAGCATCTGGAGGAATTGGCGGAGCTCGCAGATACGGCGGGAGCCACCGTCGTCGGCGAGGTGACGCAGATGCTCGACCGTCCCCATCCCGGCACCTACCTCGGCAAGGGCAAGATCGAGGAGCTGCGCGGCGCCATCGACGAGCAGCAGGCGACAGTCATCATCTTCGACGACGAGCTCTCTCCCGCGCAGGGGCGCAACGTGGAGACTGCGCTCAACACGCGAGTCGTGGACCGCGCGGAGCTCATTCTCGACATCTTCGCCACGCGCGCACGCACGAGTGAGGCGAAGATGCAGGTGGAGCTCGCGCAGCTCGAGTACACGCTGCCGCGCCTGACCCGCATGTGGACCCACCTCGAGAAGTTCCGCGGCGGCATCGGCATGCGAGGTCCCGGTGAAACACAGCTCGAAACGGATCGCCGGCTGATCAACAATCGCATCAAGCTGCTGAAGGAGCGGCTCATCGATGTCACGCGCGCGCGCATCGTGCAGCGGAGCTCGCGCAAGGGAGAGTTCCGCGTGTCGCTCGTCGGCTACACCAATGCGGGAAAGTCCTCGGTGCTGCGGGCGCTCGCGGGCGACGCGCAGGTGTTCGTGGAGGATCGCCTGTTCGCGACGCTCGATCCGCTCACGCGCGAGGTCAAGCTCGGCGAGCATCAGAAGGCGCTTATCACGGATACCGTCGGGTTCATCCGCAAGCTGCCGCACCATCTCGTTGCCTCGTTCCGCGCTACGCTGGAAGAGGTGAACGATGCGGATCTGCTGTTGCACGTGATCGACGCGAGCCGCACGACGTGGGAGGATCAGGTCCAGGTGGTCGATGGCGTGCTCGCGGAGCTCGGCGTGACTGGCAAGCCCGTGCTGCACGTGTTCAACAAGATCGATCAGCTCAGCCATGACGATCTGCTCGCATTGCAGGAACGCGTGCGCGACAAGTACCCGGATTCGATCTTCGTTTCGGCGCTCGCCGATGGCGGCCTCGAGCCCTTGGTGCGATCGCTGGTGGCGCGCGTGCGCACGATGCGTCCGATCGCAGAAGTCCGAATCCCTGCAGCCGACGGTCGACTGCTGGCCGAGCTGCACCGGGAGGGTGAGGTGATCGATCAGCGCAGTGAGGACTCCGTGCTCGTGCTCCACGTGCGCGCAACGGAGGCGCTGATCGGCCGGCTCAGGCGCAGCGGCGCGACGGTCAGCTAGATGCGCACGGCGGGCAGGCCGCCGATGTCGGGCGGCGTGTAGCTCGGTGCGCGCCGGATGATCGGCGCACGACGCTCCGGCACTGGCGCGGCGCCTGCCACGAGGCGCGCTTCCCAAATCGCGCGCGCCATCGCGATCGCGCCGGGGGGACACATCTCGACGCAGGCGCCGCACCGGGTGCACTGGGAGGCATCGACGGTGATCACGGGAAGCTCGTCGCTCGAAAACGAGAGTGCCCGCTCGGGACATCCGCTCACGCACTTGCCGCACTTCGTGCAATCATCCGTGATCACCGGCAGCACCGAACAGTCGAAGCACCGGCTCGCTTCGCGCACGATCTCCTGCTGATCGCGCAGCGCGCTGCTCGAGAATGGATCGGCGGGCGGCGCGGTCGATGCGGCGACATCGATGCGATGCGCAGCGATCGCGCGGGACGCGCGCGCACCGTCCCACTCCTCCTCGCCAAGCTCCACCCACGCAGACGAGACGACCGTCTGCACTGCGCATTTCGTGAGCGCAGCGTGAATCTGCCACGCCGCCCGTTTGCCATCAGCGACGGCATGCGCGATCGTGCGATGCCCGAAGGCGCATGCGCCGCCTGCCCAGACGCCTCTGAGCGACGTCTGCAGCGTGAATGGTTCGACGGCTATCAAACCATCCGAGTCGTACCTGAGCTCTGTGCCGAACTGACGAGCGGGGACGCGGCGCACAGCGATCACGAGTGCGTCGCAGGCGAGCACCTTCGTCACGCCGTCGATCGAATGCGCGATCTCCACACCGGTGAGCGCTCCTTCTTCGTCCGTGAGATATCGACGCGCATGCCATCCGCCGTGCAGTACCACACCATCCTGGAGCGCGGCGGCAAGAGCTGCGGGCGGTGCGGACGATTGTTCCAGCGCGTCGGGGAGCACCACGTGCGCGGTCGCGACGCTCCGAGCCTCCTCGCTGCGCGGGCGACGCAGCGCCACGCGCGCGGCGTCGAGCGCGAGGTCGCCGTCGCCGACCACCACCACGCGTCCGCTGAGTGGCGCGTGTTTGGTGAGCACGGCCATCGCATCGACAACACGCGGATGTGGCGGCTGGTCCGCGAAAAGCTGCTCGGCCGGCAGCGATGCGCCGATCGCGAGAAAGATCGCGTCGAACTCCGTCGCGAGCATCGCGCGTAGCGTCTCGATGCCCACCACGGGCGCGCTCGACGCGAGTTGCGCGTGCTTGGAAAGGATGGACGCGCATTCGGCTCGCGCGCTCGCAACGGGGAATCGAAACGATGGGATCGCGCCCGTCAGCAAGCCGCCGGGCTCGTTCGCCTCGTCGAAGATCGTGCTTTCGTGGCCGAGGAGGGCGAGATCGTGCGCGCAACCCATGCCGGTGGCGCCCCCACCGATGATCGCGACGCGCTTCCCGGAGCGCGGTGCCAGGAACGCGCGGTCGGGCGTCTGGCCGACGAGCCCCGCTACGGAGCGCGAATCGTGAGCGCTCGTGCAGGGTTCGGGAGAAGGCAGCGTCGCGGGCGTGGAGAAGGCGCTGGCGTACGCCTCCAGCGCCGCGATCGCAACTGGCGCTCCGAATGCCCGGCGATTGCACGCGGTCTCACAGGGTGCGTGACAGCCATGCCCGCAGGCGCTCGCGAAGGGATTGGGGCCGCGCGCCAGCAAGTAGGCGCGCGGGTGGTCGCCGGTGTGGAGCGCGCTCGCAATCGCCGGTGCGTCGACTCCGAGCGGACAGCCGTTGTGGGCGCACGGCAGAAGCGCGGGCAGGGCGGAGGCCGCCAGCGGCAGTGGATAGCGTTTTGCTTGATCGCTCAATTTGCTTCCATTAAGTTCTTCCTCACTGCCTCGGCCCGAGGGCGAATTACGGGTGTCGAGGCGCGCGCGCCGCGCTCTTTCTTAGACTGCCGACGCCCCGGCGAGGTTACCGGAATTGCGCGGAGAGAGTCTTCCGGGCAGAACAGCCTCACCACCCAACTACGGACCTGTGGGAACCTACGAATCGCTGTCGGGCAAAATCGACCGCCGCGAGCTTGTGTGCGGTGTCATGGGACTGGGCTATGTGGGACTGCCGCTGGCCGTCGAAATGGGTCACGCGGGTCTCAAAGTCCTCGGATTTGAAGTATCGGAGCGCGTCGCCGCGCTCGTGAACGCGGGCGAGAGCCACATCAAGGACGTGAAGGGCGCCGATGTCGCGTCGCTTCGGCGCTCCGGCAAGCTCGAGGCGACGACGGACATGTCGCGCCTTGGCGAGTGCGATGTGATCTCCGTCTGCGTGCCGACTCCTCTCGGCAAGACCAAGGATCCGGACATGTCGTACATCGTCGCCGCAACCGAGGCGATCGTGGAGCGACTGCGGCCCGGACAGATGGTCGTGCTCGAGTCCACGACGTATCCCGGCACGACGCGCGAGCTGATGCTGCCGCGCTTCGAGTCGAACGGCCTGCAGGTCGGGAAGGATTTCTATCTCTGCTTCTCTCCGGAGCGGGTAGATCCCGGCAACGCCACGTGGCACACGAGCAACACGCCGAAGGTGCTGGGCGGCGTCACCGCGCAGTGCACCGAGCTGGGTGGGCGCATCTACAAACTATTCATCGACAACGT
>DASXQD010000195.1:0-7720 GCA_036493195.1 Gemmatimonadaceae bacterium
CCGGGCGACGACGGTCACCTCCTGCAGTCGCGCACTCGTGGGCGACAGCGCCACGTCGCGCACGAGGCGGTCTTCATCCGCCTGGCGAGTGTCCACGAAGGTGATCGGCGCCATGCCGAGAAAGCGAATGGTCACGCGATACTGCCCGCCACCGTCGGGAAAGAGAATCGTGTAGCGCCCATTGTTGCCCGTTTGCGTGTGACGAGTGATCTGCCCATCGAGCGCCGTCGCATCGACCGCAGCGCCAGGAAGGGGTTTCCCATCCGGTCCGGTGACGAGACCCGTGAGGATGTCCGTGGTGCTTCCCACCTGCGCACTCGCGCGGGCGGCAAACAAGAGACAAAGGAGAAGGATTGTGGTGCGGAGGCAGGCTCGAACGAGTGTCACGGAGGCAGCAGGGTGGCGGACTGAGCGTGGTAAGTCGCGATGCACGTGTCACCTGATACGCATTGGACCTGCCATACGTTCAAGGCATAAAGAGATAAACACATGCCCCGGTCCCCGCGTGTAGTGTGGGACGGCGCGCACCTCGCGCGACGGTGGATTCCAGACTCATTTGCAGGAGACACTCGATGTTCCACTCGATCTCACGAGCGCGTCGCTACACGCTCGGCACGCTGCTCTGCGTGGCCGCGGCAACCGTGACCGCGTGCGCGCACTCGCAACAGGCTCCGCCGGCGGACTCCGCATCGCCGCGCGATCAGGGCGACTCGCAGGGCGCGCGGATGCGCCACCGCAGCGGCCCGCGGGGCGACCGCATGCTCGAGGGGCTGAACCTCACGAAGGATCAGCGCGATCAGATCAACGTCATTCGCGATCGGTACAAGCTGCAGGCCGACTCGATGCGCATGGGCGGCGCGGCGCACGACAGCACGAGCCGCTCCGCGTTTCGCTCGCTGATGATGCAGGAGATGCACGAGATCCGCGGTGTGCTCACGCCGGACCAGCAGAAGCAGTTCGATGACAAGATGGCGCAGATGCGCGAGCGTCGCCGGGAGAATGGCCAACGCGGCGACTACGATCATCGTGGTGACCACAACGGAGCTCCCGCAGACAGCACGGGCAGCCCTCCGGCCTGATCACGCTCGGCGTTATTCCGATGGAGGCATTGGCGGCCCCGCATCCCCTGGATGCCGGGGCCGTCCTTCCATGTGCCGGCGATCGAATCTCGCCCGCTGCTCGGGCGTGAGCACCGCGCGAACATCCTCGCGCGTGGAATCCATGATCGCACGGAGCGACCGTCCCGGTCCGTTCCAGAAGCTGTCGATCTGCACGCGCCGCCGTGCAAACACGCTGTCCACGCGCGCGCGCTGAAGCGAATCGAGTCCGAGCTCCTCGCCGAAATGGCGATCGCGCTCCGCTCCGAACGGAGCGCGTCGATGTTCCATGGACGCGTTCATGTGACGCATGCGCAGCCGCCGCACCGACGCTTCGGTGACCATTCCCGCCCCAAACACCATCAGGAACAGGAGACCGACGGCAATTCTGCCGCGCCACACTCCCGGGGCATCGCTCACGGTTGCACCTGAGTGAAAGAGTCATCTTCGAGCACGCTCGCCAGATCGTTCGCGCTGGGGGGACGGTCCGTCGCCAGCAGCGTCGACGCAGGCTCGCGATCGACGACCTCGGCGAAGGAGGGCGCGGCTGCAGGCACGGTCGCCTCGGCATCGCTCGTCACCGCCAGACCGATGGCGCCGAGCAGCAGCACCGCCGCAGCCGCTGCACCGACCGGCCGCGCCAGGCGCAGAATCGAACGCACGAGCCCGCGCTCGTTGCGGCGACGCTCGAGCTCCGGCGATGCCCGCTTCACGATTGCCGCCGCAAGTGCATCCCACTCGGCACTCGCGCGCTGTGGATACGCTGCAGACAGTTCGGAGACGGGCGCGGGGAAATCCAGCGAGTCGTCGTGCTCGTTCGGGTCGATCATCGGAACGCCTCCCCTTGCTGTCCCTCGGGCGCGACGGCGAGCAGCAGCGTACGCAGCCGTCGTCGCGCATGCAGGAGATGCACGCGCACGGTGCTCTCGGCGAGGCCGAGCAGGTGAGCGATCTCTGCGTGCTTCCATCCCTGAACGTCGTGCATCATGAGCACCTCCCGCTGCGTATCGGTCAACATCTCGATTGCCGTCTGGAGCCGGACACTCAGCTCGGAACGTTCCGCCATCTCGAGCGGCGAAGGCTGGTTCGTGCGTGCCGTTCCCTCCTCGAGCACATCCACCGATCGCACACGATTTCGCCTCCTCATGTCGAATGCGCGATTGCGAACGATGGTCAGCAGCCATGCGCGAAACTTTTCGGCTGGCGAGCACGAATCGAGATGCTGCAGCGCCGACAGGAATCCGTCCTGTACCGCATCGTCCGCGTCGGCCTGCTCGGCCAGCACGGCGAAGGCGACTGCGTGCGCCGCACGGATGTGGCGCTTGACGAGCGATTCGAACGCCCCGGTCTCGCCGCCCTGTGCCCGGACAACGAGATCGGCGTCTGACGGCTCCTCCGCCTCGAGGGCTGGCGCGCGCGACTTCACTCTTTCATCAACGCGCGAGCGCGATCGGGCGTTTAGTGTGGCAGAACATGGGACGTTCGGACGTGCGAAACGACATGCGACGCTCCCGGCGCGCCCTTCCACTGCGGGGCGCAAAATGGCATATTGCGTAGCGCGACACGGAGCGATCCGCGACCGCCAGCGCCTCCGCGCGAGTAGCTCAGCTGGATAGAGCGTCGGCCTCCGGAGCCGAAGGTCGCGGGTTCGAATCCCGCCTTGCGCATTCGATCTCCCGTTTGGGCCTGGAGCCCAGACGGGATTTTCGTTACTACCCGGTCGGGCACCGCGCGTGCCTTTCGACTGCATCCTCACAAGCGACCCCACCTGCAGAGGTTTTTGCGCATGACAGACGTGCCCGCTGCCGATGAAGCGTTTCGCGAAGTGCAGCTCGAGCGCTTTCGCGTGTCGGTGCTCAAGCAGGCGAAGTGGCACGAGCTGTCCCGCGCCGCCGGCGATACTCGCGGGAAGCGCGCCCTCGATCTCGGCACCGACAATGGTGTCATCTCGCTGCTCTTTCGGCAGAAGGGAGGCTCGTGGGAGAGCGCGGATCTCACGGCGCACGCCACGCGCGCCATCGGTCGCACGCTGGGCGAGCCGGTGCAGGAGATCATAGAGGCGCGCCTTCCCTATCCCGACGCGACCTTCGATCTGATCGTCGTGGCGGACCTGCTCGAGCACGTTCCGGACGATCGCGCCTTGCTCGCGGAGATCGCGCGCTGCCTCAAGGTTGGCGGGCGGGCGGTGCTGAACGTGCCACGCCTCAAACCGCTGGGGATGCTGCACCCGCTGCGGCGTGCGATCGGGCTCACCGATGCGTGGCACGGGCACGTGCACAGCGGCTATGACGCGCGCGCGCTACGACATCTGCTTCCGTCCACACTTCGACTCGCCACCACGCACGAATATCTGCGCTTCTTTTCCTACGCGCTGGACACCTCGCTCAACGCGAAGAGCGGGCGCGCCAAGAGTGGGTCCACGATGCGGACCGCGAAGGGAACGGTGTCCGCGAGCGCGAGCGAGGAAAAGCCGGTGAGCCGCGCGGTGAAGATGATGTATCCCGTCATGCGCGGGTTCGCCGCCCTCGACACACTACTGCCGTTCACGCACGGCTACATGCTCGTGGCGACACTCGAGCGTACGGCGGGCGCGAAGGTTTCGTAGGCCGCGAGGAGCTTGCGGCGAAACGCCTCGCGCGAGTAGTCGCGAGCCACGCGTGCACGAGCATTGGCCCCCAGCGATGCGAAGCGCGCGGGGTCGTCGAGCACGGCGATCATGGCGCTCGCCATCTGCTCGGGAGTGGGCTCGCACAGCACGGCGGAGTGCGTGTCGAGCACCTGCGTGTGCGTCGAGAGATTCGTCGCCACTATGGGCACCGCGGACCACATGTACGAGAAGAGCTTGAGCGGCGTGTTGCCGCCGTGCAGTCGCGGCGACACGAGCATGGTTCCCATTGCCATCCACTCGGGCATCTCGCTTGCGGGCCGCTGGCCGGTGAGCACGACGCGGTCCTCATCGATACCAAGCGCCACGACGCGTGCCCGCACGGCATCGATCTGCGCAGGCGATCCACCTACGAGTACCAGTACCGCGTCGTCGCGTGCGCTCGCGACCTGCGCGAAGGCGGGGAGCAGCAGCTCGATTCCCTGGTACGATTCGAGATTTCCGGTGTACACGATCGCCCGGCGCGCGCCCAACCCGAAGCTCTCGCGAAGGCTCGTCACGCGCGCAGGGTCAGGCGCGCGAAGGGCCTCCTCGATCGGGCAATCCTCGATCTGCGCCACGAGCACGCCCGGATGCAGCGCGCGCACCGCGTCCGACAGCGATGCGCTGACGGTGATCGCGAGACGAGAGCGGAGCAGCGCCGCACGCTCCATTCGTCGGAGCAGCTTCAGGAGGGCAGGACTCTTCACGTGGCCGCCGTACGCGAGCTGGTCGGAGAGCCACGAGTCCAGGTCGTAGATCACGGGCACTCCGCGCAGGCGCGCCGCAGGGAGCGCGAAGAACACGGATTCCTCTACCGCGTGCACGACATCGTATCGCGAGCCGGCAAGAAGGGTCCACACGCGGAGCGCGAGGGTGGCATCCAGGGCAATCTTCCTCCACGAGAAGCCGATCGGCACCGTGCGCACGCCTGGTATCGGCAATGCGCGATGGACGAAGAGGTTCGGCATCTCTATCGCTTCGCCCATCGGGTACGTCGCGAGATGCACCTCGTGCCCGGCTTCGCTCAGCGTCTGCGCCATCTGGCGCACGTTGATCGGCGTGCCGCGCTGCGCGAAGAACGGTTGGGGAGCGATCAGCAGGATGCGCATCACAGTCGGCCGAACGCTATCGTGGTATCGTGCCAGAGCACATGGCGAGCCATTGGGCCGGGAGTGTACACGAGCATGGATGAGGATCGGTCGTGCGAGCGGGGGCCCGCCGTTCGTACCCTGCCCGCCTGAATAGACTGCCAATGTAGCGGCGAGGGTACACACTCGTCTCCATTGAGCCCCCACTCAACCCCTAACTTCCGGCATGCCGCCCTTCGCGCCTCCCGAGCTTTCGATCGTCGTGCCGCTCTACAACGAAGAGGAGAGCGTTGGACCACTGGTCGAAGCCGTTCGCGATGCGCTCGAGGGGCAGCCATCGTGGGAGCTGGTGCTCGTCGATGATGGAAGCCGCGACTCCACTGCCCAGGTTGCAGGAGCGCTCGCCGCCGCGGATCCGCGCGTAGTGCTCCTCCAGCTTGCGCGCAATTACGGCCAGACGCAGGCGATGCAGGCGGGATTCGATCGCGCGAACGGACGAATCGTCGTGAGCATGGATGGCGATCTGCAGAACGACCCGCGCGACATCCCGCTGGTGGTCGCAAAGCTCGAGGAGGGATTCGATCTGGTTGCAGGCTATCGAATGCGCCGGCAGGACAAGATCGTCACTCGCAAGATTCCCTCGTGGATTGCGAACCGCATGATCATCTGGCTCACGGGCGTCCGCATTCGCGACAACGGGTGCTCGCTCAAGGCGTATCGCCGCGATCTGCTCGACCAGCTCCATCTCTACTCCGACATGCATCGCTTTCTGCCGGCGCTCGCGGCCGCAACGGCCAATGCGCGGATAGCCGAGGTGCCGGTGCGACACCATGCGCGTCGCTTCGGAGTGAGCAAGTACGGGTTGACCCGTGTCGCGAAGCTCCTCGCGGATCTCCTCACGATCAAGATGATCGCATCGTTCCGCGAAAGTCCGCTCGCGATGTTCGGCCTCGGCGCGCTGCTCTCCACGCTTTGTGCGGGCGCCTTCTTCTCCGCGTGGCTCTGGCCTTTCGTGCATCCGAGCGCGTCGCGCGACGGATCGACCATGAACGCGTACGTACTTCCAGGCAGCGCACTGCTCTGCGTTGCGCTCGCCGTCTTCCTCACGATGCTCGGGCTGATCGCCGAAGAGGCACTCCAGAAAGTGCGCGGCGAGGACCAGCTCGAGCGCTACGGCGCACGAGAGGTGCACGGATGACCGAGATCGCAACGCGGGAGCACGCGAGCGCGAGCCTGACGCGCGGGGACATGCACCCGGAGGTGTCGGTCATCGTGACGGTGGTGGAGCGACCCGAGCCTCTCGTCGCGCTCTACCGCGAGTATGCGTCCGTTCTGGCGTCGTGCGGACGCAGCTACGAGTTCATCTTCGTCGCGCATCCATTCTTCCACGAGATGCTCGAGCCGCTGCTCGCGCTCGAGAAGGAAGGTGAGCCAGTGCGCACGATCGAATCGCCGCGCAGCATCGGCGAGACGGCGCTGTTGCGCAGGGGACTCGCGGACGTGCGGGGAAACATCGTCATCACCGTTCCAGCCTATCGGCAGGTACAGCCCTCCGCGATTCGCGAGCTCCTCGCAGCAGTGGACGGCGGAGTCGATCTCGCCGTGGCGCGTCGGTGGCCGCGACGGGACGCGAGAGTGAACCGGCTGCAGCACCTTGCGCTGCATCTCACGGCCGGCCGGCTCGCGAACGGCACGCTCCACGATATCGCCTGTGGTGTGCGTGCCGCGCGGCGCGACGTGCTCGAGGACATTCCGCTCTACGGCGACTTCGCGCGATTCCTGCCGCTGCTCGCGATCTACAACGGCTTCAACGTCGTGGAAGTCGCGAGCGAGCAGCATGCGAGCGATCTGTCCTCGCGAGTGTATCGCCCCGGCGTCTACGTTCGGCGCCTCATCGACATCCTGGGTCTGTATTTCCTGCTGCGCTTCACGGAGAAGCCGCTCCGCTTCTTCGGGCTCATCGGAAGCGTGCTCGCCGGCATCGGCGGGATCGCGCTCATCGTGATGTTGGTCCAGCGACTACTCGGCCAGCCACTCGGCGATCGCCCGTTGCTCCTGTTGGCGGTGCTCCTCGCGACGCTCGGCGTGCAGGCAATCGCACTCGGGCTCGTGGGCGAGATGATCGTGCACTTCAACGCGTCGCGCCGGCGGAGCTACAGGCTGCGCGAGCCGCGAGCGCCCCGCAGCGAGTCCGCGCGCAACTCCTGAGCGCCGCCCTTGGCGGCTCCCGCAGCCGCTCCGAGCTCGATCGCATGCTGCGCGGCCAAGAGCGCTGACGGCGGCACATGCGCGGTTGCGCCCAGCTCCGTTCGCCGCATGACGATATCTTCGGCGCGCGTCGCGTGCTCGAACAGCGCCGCATACCGGAGCTGTGCCAAGATCACGGGCGATGTGGCGTCCACGCGAGCCGCCAATGCCGCATCGCCGCGCACCATCTCTACGATCGCCGCATAGCCGTCGCCGCTGCCGTACGTGCAAACGAGATGCGCGATCACGTCATCCGGGAGCGCCGTCTCGTGCGCCGCAACCGCTCGCGAGATCATGCCGGGAATGTCCTCCGGGGGCGCGGAGTGCAGGGGCACGCTCGCGGTGTCGCACGGGGTGGTTGGGCGACCCAGCCGTGCCGCGGCGGAATCGGTGAGCTGCTCCGCGATTGCGCGCGCCATCGTGAGCTTGGGCCCGATAGCGGTGAGCAGCTGTGGCACGCCCGATTGCGCGTGGTCGATCAGCTGATGCTCGGGCGGGCCGTGCGCGGCGGCGGCGGCCGAACCGTGCGGTGAGGGCTGCATGCCGGCGTGCACGAGCAGCACGCTCTCGCGCGTGAGCTCGCGAGAGGGCCAGGCGAGCGCCACCTCGCGCACGAATCGCTCGACGAACGGCTCGAGCTC
>DASXQD010000196.1:0-11815 GCA_036493195.1 Gemmatimonadaceae bacterium
AGCCCCGATCCGACGAGCAGCACGCAGGCGAGCGCGATCTCGCTCACCACGAGTGCGGTACGCACGCGGCGTCCGCTCCTGTTTTCCGTCGTGCCGCGCCCCGATGCCTTGAGCGCGTCGTGCACCGCGAGCTCGCTCAGCTGCAGCGCGGGCGCCATGCCGAACAGAAGTCCGGCGAGGGTGGCGAGCACGACGATGAAAGCGAAGGCGCCGGCATCGATTCTGACATCGGCCAGCAGCGGCAGATTGACGGTTTGTAGACGCGAGATCGCCCGCGTGCCGACGAATGCGAGCGAGAGTCCGATGAGAGCTCCGCCCGCCGAGAGGAGAATGCTCTCGGTGAGCATCTGCCGTACGAGACGTCGCCGGCCTGCGCCGAGCGCGGCGCGGATCGCCATCTCCTTGCGGCGCGCCGTCGCGCGCACGAGGAGCAGGTTCGAGAGATTCGCGCACACGATCAGCATGACGGTGCCCACCGCAAAGGCGAGCATCACGAGCGCCGAGTGGATCGGTCCGATGACGTGCGTGCGCAGCGGGACGAGATGCGGCGTGAAGGCGTTGCGATCGGGGTGCGCCGCCGTGATTCGCGGTGCGAGCACCGCGAGCTCAGCCGTCGCGCCGTCGAGCGTAGCGCCGGGCCGCAGCCGGCCGATGAGCGCGAGCGTGTTCCCCTGCTCGTCGTTCGCTTCGGTGAGTGGAAAGGGGAGAAAGAGATCGGCGTGAAAGCCGGGAGCGAAGATCGAGCCGAAGTCGAACGTGGCCGGAAGCACGCCGACGACCGTTCGCGGTGCATCGTTCAGCGTAATGCTCTTGCCGATGATCGAGGGATCGGCCGCGAACTCTCGCTGCCACAGGCCGTAGCTCATCATCACGACATTGGTCGGATCCGCGGCGCTTTCCTCCGGTGTGAACGATCGGCCGAGCGCCGGCTTGACGCCGAGCATCGAGAAGAAGTTCTGCGTGACGGGAACGCCGCTCAAACGGATGGCATCGCCGTTGCGAACGAGGCTCGCGTCGCCGATGCCGTAGAACGCGAAGTAGCCCGCGACATCCGCGAAGGCGCGATCCTGCTCGTGCAGCGCGACGAGGTGGTTCACCTGCGCGGTCTGGCCCGAGAGACCGCCGTTCGTTCCGTTCGCCATCCACACGAGCGCGTCGGGATTGCGAAAGGGCAGCGGGCGCACGAGCATCGCGTCGGCGACGCTGTACACGATCGCGCTGGCTCCGATGCCGAGCGCGATAATGACGACGGCGCTAAACGTGAAGACTCGCTCGCGGCCGAGCGTGCGCACGGCGAATCGAAGATCCTGCGCGAGATCCCCGAGCCACCGTCTCGTCACGACGGCACGCTCGCGAGCGATGGCGGAGCGCTGGATCAGCGCCTGCGCGTCACCAAGCGGGGCGCCCAGGCGCCGGAGCGCTTCCGCGCGCGCTTCCTCCGCCGGCATTCCATGCGCGATGAGGTGCTCGACGCGCTCGTTCAGGAAGACACTCAGCTCGTCGTTTGCATCGGCGGCCGCGAGCTCCGGGGTGTGCAGCGGGACGCGAAAGAGGCGGCGTACGCCGGCGCGAATGCCGCCTGTGCGATTCAAGATCCGGTCACTCATTTGACGACCGCGTCGTGAGCACCGTCGTCAGCGCGCCCACGTAGTCCATGAGCGCCGCCGACTCGGTGCGGAGGTGCGACCGTCCGGTGCTCGTGAGCTTATAATAGCGCGCCCGTCGTCCGTTCCTGCTCTCGCCCCACTCCGCGCTCAGGAGGCCACGCGCTTCGAGCCGATGGAGTGCCTGGATGAGCGCGGCGTCGGTGACGTCGAGACGGCCGTCCGAGCGCTGCTCGAGCCACGCCGTGATCTCGAAGCCGTGCATCGGTCCCCAGGAGAGTGTCTTGAGGACGAGCACATCGAGCGTTCCCTTGAGCAGTGCCATCGCGGCCCCTCCACTAAGTGTCTTAGGTTAGACACTATGGTGTGGGGAAAGGTTTGAAATGGCAACTGGGGAAGTAGGCCCGCACGGGAAGGCGTGTTCAGCGGGCCCTGCACGTCGGCCCTCCACTCCTCAAAACGTGATCGGCCCGTTGGCGAACACCGCCCATGGATCGCCCGGCTGCGTGCCGTCAATGAAGTACTCGGTATAGCGCTTGTCCGGCGCGGTCGTGCTGTCCGCCGGCGCCATCTTGTCGCGATCGAAGTCCATCGCCACGATCCCCGCCGGAAGGTTCCACTCACCGGAGCTGCGCTCCGAGTAGTAGCGCCCGATCATGTCGCCCCAGATCGGCGCGGCCAGTGAGCCCCCCGCGGCACCGGGAGCGATCGCCACCGGCTTGTCGAAGCCCACCCACACACCAGCCACGATCTCCGGCGTCATCCCGACGAACCACGCATCGGTGTCGTTGTTCGTGGTGCCGGTCTTCCCCGCCACCTCGATGCGATCCGGAACGTAGCGACGCACCGATGTGGCCGTGCCGCGCGCCACTACATCGCGCATCATGTCGCGCACGATGAACGCGACGCGCGGATCGATCACCGAGTCGCGACCGGCGCTCTTCTGCGAATACACGACGCGGCCCGCCGATTCGCTGATGTCCTTGATGAAGCGCGGAGTCACCGCCGAGCCATCGTTGTCGAACGCGGCGTACGCCGCCACGAGATCGAGCGGGCGCACGGCCGATGCGCCGATCGCGCTCGACGGATAGGGTGCAATCGGTGTCCTGATGCCGAGCGCGTGCGCAAGTGCGGCGATCGTATCGATGCCCTCGGCCATGCCGATCTCCACCGCCACCGGGTTGCGCGAGCGCGTGAGCGCGTCGCGCAGCGTCATGGCGCCGAGAAACTGTCCGTCGTCATTCTTCGGACGATAGATACCGTTGCGCTCCACTGGAATCGCGAGCGCCGTGTCGTACACGATCGAGCTCGCGGTGAACGTGTCCGCGATCGCCGCGGAATAGACCATGGGCTTGAACGCCGATCCTGGCTGCCGCAGCGCATTGATCGCGCGATCGAAATGCGAATCCGCGTAGCTGCGTCCGCCAACCAGCGCGAGCACATCGCCGTCCTCGGGATCCATCGCGATGACGGTGCCCTGCAGATAGTCGCTGCTCCCGGGCGTGCGCGTGGCGAACACGGGATGCTTGAATCCCGAGCGCGCCTCGGCGCGCGTGAGCCCTGAGGTGAGCGCCTCGCTCGCCAGTGTCTGCAGCTGCGCGTCGATGGTCGTGGTGATCTGATACCCGCCGTTCATCACCGGCACACCGTTCGCTTCGGCTTCGCGTCGCACCACATCCACCACGTACGGCGCGCCCGCCATCGCAGGTGCAGTGACGACGGGCTCCATCTTCGCCGCGGCGGCCGCCTCCGCGGTCACGTAGCTCTGTTGCTCCATGAGCGTGAGCACGAGATCGCGACGCTCGCGCGCGCGGTCAGGGTGTCTCACGGGATCGTAGAGCGCGGGTCCCTTGGGCAACGCCGCCAGTGTTGCCGCCTGCGCGAGCGAGAGCTTCGATGCGGGGATGCCGAAGTAGTGTCGCGCGGCCTCCTCGATTCCGTACCAGCCGTGTCCGAAGTGGATCTGATTGAGGTATGCCTCGAGTATCTGCTCCTTGTCGTAATGGCGCTCCATTTCACGCGCCGCGTTCTGCTCGTGGATCTTGCGCGAGATCGAGCGGTCGGCACGATCGATGAGATCCGGATGCATGTTGCCGACGAGCTGCTGTGTGATCGTGCTCGCGCCGCGGGCATGACCGCGCAAAGCATCCTTGAGCGCGGCGGCCATACCGACCACGTCCACGCCGTCGTGCTTGTAGAAGCGCTGGTCCTCCACTGCGATGAACGCCTGCCCCACGTACGCCGGCAACGTGCGAATCGGGACGCTCACGCGAAATTGTGCGCCCAGCTCACCGATCAGCTGTCCGTCGCGCGCGAGGACGAGCGACGATTGCGGCTGCGGCACAATCTGCCACGCCTGAGTGGCGGTCTGCGCGTCGAGTGGCGCAACGAATGGCGCGCCAATCGCTGCCGTTGCCAGCGCGAATGAAACGAATCTCTGCCGCAATTCCATATCGGATGGACGAAACGAAGGGGTACCAGGATAATCGAGCAGGGACGCAGGTCGTGCACAGCGGATCGCGCACAGCTACCCCTCACCCTCTTATACACTCATCTTTCGGCGATGCCTCACATCCTCCAGCTTGCCGCACTTCAATTCTCTCCCGGCAAAGGAGAATATGAAGCCAATCTGTCGAGGCTGGGCGATATTTTCGCGCAAATCGACTCGCTCGACCCGCGGCCGGACGTGCTCCACCTGCCCGAATCGGCGCTCACCGGCTACTTCCTCGAGGGCGGAGTCCGCGAGCACGCGCGCACCGCGGGCGCGCTCGCCAGCGATCTGCAGCGCATGTATCTGGCCTCGGGCGCTGGAGCGCAGCCGCTCGAGGTCGCGATCGGCTTCTACGAGTCGTGGAACAGCATCCTGTACAACAGTGCGCTGTGGGTGCGACTGGGAGGCGACGCGCCGCTCATCCGGCACGTGCATCGCAAGAACTTCCTGCCCACGTACGGTCTGTTCGACGAAGAGCGTTTCGTCGAGCGCGGCCACGACATCCGGGCCTTCGATACTCCGTGGGGCCGATTCGCGATGCTCGTCTGCGAGGACGCATGGCATTCCCTGCCCGGCACCCTGCTCGCGCTCGACGGCGCGACGATGATCTTCCTCTCCGCTGCGGCGCCCGCCCGAGGCGTCTATCCGCGCGATGATGCGATCCCCGGCCCGGCGAGCGTCGCGCGCTGGGACCGCCTCGTGCGCGACATCGCCGAGGAGCATGGGGTGTTCGTCTCGTTTGCGAATCTCGTGGCGAACGAGGGGGGAAAGTCATTCCCCGGGGGAGCTGCAATCGCTGGTCCGTCGGGCGAGGTTCGCGCGCGCGGTCCGCTCTGGCGCGAGGCGCTCGTCTCGATCTCCATCGACCTCCACGATCTCGCTCGCGCGCGCGCGGAGATGCCGCTGCTCGCAGACCTGCAGACCGCGATGCCTCACCTGCTCGACAATCTCGAGCAGATCCGCGCGGAAGAGCCTGCGCTGGTCGAGTACGATCCGGCGCCCTCCGCCAGAAAGCCTTCGCGGAAGCCCCGCGCAAAGTCGCGCACGCGCGCGGAGGGCGTGGAGGTGGTTCAGGTAAGCGCGCGCGAGAACGGTGCGCCGTCGCCGCTCGCGGTCGACGGTGCGCTCACGGAGGGATGGCTGACGACGTTCATTCGCGATGAGCTCTCGCAGCGCAACTACGAGAAGGGCATCGTCGCTCTCTCCGGCGGGCTCGACTCCGCCGTCACCGCCTTCCTCGCGGTGCGGGCGGTGGGCGCCGAGAACATCGTCGGTGTTCGGCTTCCCTATCGCACGTCGAGCCCGGAGAGTCTCGAGCACGCGCAGATGGTCATCGATGCGCTCGGGATCGAGTCTCGCACGCTCGACATCAGCGGCGCGGTGGACGGCTACCTCGCGAACGAGCCCGACGCTGACGAAACGCGTCGCGGCAACGTGATGGCGCGCGTGCGCATGATCGCAGCGTTCGATCTGGGCGCGCGCTACAAGGCGCTCCCGCTCGGCACCGGCAACAAGACCGAGCGACTGCTCGGGTACTTCACCTGGCACGGCGACGACGCGCCTCCGGTGAATCCGCTCGGAGATCTCTACAAGACACAGGTGCGCGAGCTCGCGAGATATCTGGGTGTTCCCGCGCCGATTCTCGAGAAGGCGCCAAGTGCGGATCTCGTGCATGGCCAAACTGACGAGGGAGATCTCGGCGTCACGTACGATCAGGCCGATCAGATTCTGAACTGGGTGCTCAGCGGGTTTTCCGCCGAAGAGATCACCGCGCGCGGCTTCGATCCGAGAGCGGTGGACACGGTGCGACGGCGCCTCGACTCGACGCACTGGAAGCGCCGCCTGCCCACGGTGGCGATGCTCACGGGAACGTCGATCGGCGACAGCTACTTGAGGCCGGTGGACTACTGAGCGAGACCCGCATGCACATCCGGCGAGTTACAGCCACGGACGTTGCGGCAATGGCTCGCATTCGCGCGGAAGAGTGGGAGACGATCGAGTACTGGATGGCGCGAATCGCCGGCTATCTCGATGGTAGCCAGGATCCGCGGAATTCCCTTTCGACTCGGGAAGCATTCGTCGCCCTCGTCGAAAATGAGGTGGTCGGATTCGTCGCTGGCCATCTCACGCATCGCCATGGCTGCACGGGCGAGCTCGAATGGATCAATGTTGCGAGAACGCACCGCGGGCGCGGCATCGCATCCGCGTTGCTGCACGCGATCGCGGCGTGGTTCGTCGAAGCGAATGCGACCAAGGTGTGTGTCGACGTGGTTCCCGCAAACCTCTCGGCGCGACGGCTTTACGAGTCTCACGGAGCGAGAGAGCTGAATCCGCACTGGCTCGTGTGGGACGACATCGGCACGATCGTGCGAGGGTGCACAGGCCAGCCGTGACGCGGCTAAGTCACCACGCGTCCACTAGTTACAATGACGACGACGCCCCTCGATCTCGCCGGCGCGCGCGTAGTGCCGATACGTCGATTCTGGATGACCGACGAGATCGTGCGCATGTGCGCCGTCGCCTTCGGCACCCTCGCCGTGTCGCTCGGGCTCGCGTTCAACTACTTCGCGCATCCATTCCCGTGGCTCGGCGCAGCGCTGCTGCTGCTCGTCGCCGCCGCGACGCGAGTCTTTGGAATTCCTCTTCCCGGCAAGGGGTTCGCGAGCTTTGCCGTCGGGCCGGGGGTCGCCGCCATCGTTGCGCTCGACTGGGCCGGTGGCTCGGTCGTGGCGGCGCTCGGCATCATCCTCGGCGACGCGATCTTTCGTCGGCTGCCGATTCGCAATGCTGTCAGCAACGCCGGGCACTTTCTGACGGCGGGAAGCATTGCCGGCTACTGCTACTACGGCCTGATGAACGGCCAGCTCGGACTCGCGGCGTTTTCCGCAAACAATGCGTGGCGGCTCGGCTTCATGATCGCGCTGTACATGGTGACGGCGAACGCCACCTTCTATCTGCAGCTAAAGCTCTCGCCTGCGATCGCGTGGGTGGACCCCAAGCTCACCGCGCGATGGGAAGGCACCGTCGCGGTGCTCGCGACACTCCTCGCCCTCGGCTCACTGCGACTCGCATACAGCCAATCGACGCCGCGGTCGATGGTCGCTGGCGCGCTGGTGCTGACGCTCGTAGCCGTGCTGATGCATTGGCTCGTGCGACAGGCCGCTGTTGGAGAGAGCCTGCTGCTGGTGCAGCGACTCACGACGGCGATCAGCGCGCGCCCCGAGCTGCACCTCGCGCTCAATGACATTCAGCGCCTCACGCGATCGCTCGTGCCGTGGGAGCAGATGGGCATCGCCGCGTACGATTCGGAGCGCAACGATTTCGTCGTCGTGGTGGACACGTCGCCGGACTACCCGGCGGGCACGCGCATCTCCGCAACCGAGGGAATCGTCGGCAGCGCAGTGAGCGCAGGCCATGCGATCACCGATCTCGCCCTTCCGCGCGCCCAGCGTCCCACGGAGAGCGCGCAGCGATCGCAGGTCGTGCTTCCGCTCATGTATGGCGATCGCCTCGCCGGCATCTGGACGGTGCGGCATTCGCGGCTCGAGATGTATCGCAGTCACGATGCAGGACTGCTCGAATACGTGGCCCCGCAGCTCGCGCTCTCGCTGTCGCTCGACAAGTTGATCCAGCCCGTGGTTGCCGCATCCGCGGACATGACCTCGCACGTGGAATCGATCACCGCGACCACACAGCAATTGCACGCGTCGGCGCAGGAGGGCGCGGAGACCGCGCGCCGCCTCGCTGCGACCGTGCGCGAGCTCGCGGACACGCTCTCGCGCGGCGCTGAAGGCGCGCGCAATGCGCAGGTCATCGCCGACACGACCGTGACCGAGGGACAGGTGACGCAGGAGAGCGGCAGCCAGATGCTCGCCGACGCGCGCGTGGTGCGCGGCGCGACCGAGCAGGCGCGCGCGCAGCTCACGGCGGCCGCAGCGGTGGTGCAGCAGGGCGCAGATCAGGTCTCGCGGCTGCGCGACATCTCAGAGGCGGTGCAGAAGTTCGGGCAGACGATCACGGAGCTGGCCGATCAGACGGGGCTGCTCGCACTCAACGCGGCGGTCGAAGCCGCCCGCGCAGGCATGCATGGGCGCGGATTCGCGGTGGTCGCGCGCGAGATTCGTGAGCTGGCGGACCGCAGCGCGACAGAGGCCGAGGGAATGGACAAGGCGGTGCGAGACATTCGCGCGACGCTCGATCGCGCGGTGGCGCTGATGCAGCGCACGCGTGGCGAGGTGCTCTCAGTGGCGGATTCGAGCGCGGCCTGGGTGGACGAGCTCGATCGCATCGTGCTCGCGAGCGAGCAGGTCGCGGCGGCGGGTCACCGCATCGTCGACACGGCGCGCGAGAGCGCCGGACGCTCGGGCATGATGTCGCGCGCGCTCACGGAAGCGAAACAGGAGGCAACGCGCGCGGCGTCGGAAACGGGAGCAGTGGCCGGCGCGAGCGCTCAGCAAGAAGGAGCGATCGACTCGCTCAACAGCGCCGCGACCGAGCTCAGTGTCACGGCTCACACGCTCGCGTCGGCGGTGGCCGCCGTGCGCGCCGGACGTTAGCCCGGCTACTCGGGTCCGGCTACTTCTTCGAGACTGCCGCGGCTGCCCGCGGCGTGGGACGCATCGGATCGCGCAATGCGGCGAGGATCTGCGCGGCCTGCGCATCGAGAAGCGTGCGGTCCGGCATCGCCGAGCCGGGAAAGGGCAGCGGCACGTCGAATCCGTCGCCTGCGCGTCTTGGAATCAGGTGGATGTGAAAGTGATAGACATCCTGCCCTGCCGCCGCACCGCTCGAGACGATCAGGTTCATCGCATTGGCACCTGCAACCTTGCGGATCACGGGATTGAGCCGCATGGCGACCTCGAAGAGATGCATCCCGAGCTCGGTCGGCAAATCCTGAAACGATTCGTAATGCTGGCGCGGCACCACGAGCGTGTGCCCCTGATTCACGGGCTGCACGTCCATGAACGCGACGGCGCTCGAGTCCTCGTAGCACACGGACACCTCGGCGGCGCCCTTCATGATGTCGCAGAAGATGCAGTGCGCAGGTTGCGAATCGGAGTGCGCCATAGAATCGCCAGATCAGCGGCCGAGGCCGCCCGGGGAAAGGGTCGTTGCAGGAGCCGGTTGGTGAGGAGGGATGATAAGGCACCCGGCCCACCCCCGGTAGACACGTGTGTGGCACGAACGGTGAGCCGGAAGGTATCTTTCACCGTCGATTTCACAGGACCTGGAGAGACATGGCCACGCCCACGATCGCTTCCAAGCCACCCGCTGCCACTCTGAGCTCCGCTCAACTGCGAGACGCGTACCGCAACATGTACCTGTCGCGTCGGTTGGACGACAAGGAGATTCAGCTCAAGCGACAGAACCGGATCTTCTTCCAGATCTCGGGCGCGGGGCACGAGGCGATCCTGACTGCCGCCGGGATGCTGATCCGGCCCGGCTCAGACTGGTCGCTTCCCTACTATCGCGATCGCGCCTTCTGCCTGCAGCAGGGAGTGACGCCGGCAGAGATGCTCTACGAGGCCGTGGGCGCCGCGGCGGATCCCGCCTCGGGCGGCCGGCAGATGCCGAGTCACTGGGGCCACAAGAAGTACAACATCGTGTCGTCCTCATCGCCCACGGGAACGCAGTTCCTGCAGGCCGTTGGTGTGGCCGAAGCGTCGTTGCGCGCAAAACTGCTCGGCATCACCGAAGGCTTCAGGGAAGACGAGATCGTATACGTGTCCACTGGCGAGGGCGCGACGAGCGAGGGCGAGTTCTGGGAATCGATCTCGAGCGCATGCAATCTCGGCGTTCCGGTGGTGTACGTAGTCGAGGACAACGGCTACGCGATCTCGGTGCCGGTGGAGGTCAACACGCCGGGCGGAAACGTGTCGAAGCTGCTCGCATCATTTCCGGGACTCTACATCCAGGAGGTGGATGGGTGCGACTTCGTCGCTTCGCACGCGGCGATGGCGCGCGCCGTGGATTACGCGCGCAAGCGGAAGGGGCCGGCACTCGTGCACGCGCACGTGATTCGTCCGTACTCGCACTCGCTCTCTGATGATGAGGTGATGTACCGTCCGCCCTCGGAGCGCGAGGCGGATGCCGCGCGTGATCCGATCGTGACCTTTCCCAAGTGGCTGGTAGCGGAGGGGCATGCGACGGAGGAGGAGCTTGCGAAGACGCGCGAAGAGGCGGACGCGCTCGTGCTCGCCGCAACGGACGACGCCCTCGAACAGCCGCAGCCCACGCCCGACACGATCTACAATGGCGTCTACTCGCCGCACGTCGATCCGTGCGGCGAGAACTTCGACACGGAAGACGATCCGCAGTTCACCGGCGAGCCGACGACGATGGTCGATCTGCTCAACGCGTGCATGAAGGACGAGATGCGGCGCGACGAGAAGATCCTGGTGTTCGGCGAGGATGTCGCCGACGTCTCGCGCGAGCAGTACCTCGGCTCGCTCAAGGGCAAGGGCGGGGTGTTCAAGGTGACGTGGGGATTGCAGAAGGAGTTTGGCGGCTCGCGCGTGTACAACTCTCCGCTGGCGGAGGCGAACATCATCGGTCGCGCGATCGGTTTGGCGCTGCGCGGATTCAAGCCGGTGGTGGAGGTCCAGTTCTTCGACTACATCTGGCCCGCGTTCATGCAGCTCCGCGATGAGCTCGCGACGATGCGCTGGCGCTCGAACGACGCGTTCAGCGCGCCAGTGGTCGTGCGCACGACGTACGGCGGCTACATCCGTGGCGCGATCTATCACTCACAGACTGGTGCGTCGCTATTCACGCACACGCCGGGACTGCGCGTGGTGTGTCCGTCGAGCGCGCTGGATGCGAACGGGCTGCTCCGTACGGCGATTCGCGGCGACGATCCGGTGATCTTCCTGGAGCACAAGCACCTCTACCGCCAGACGTACAACAAGGCGTGCTATCCCGGCCCGAACTTCATGATTCCGTTCGGGAAGGCGAAAGTCGTGCGCGAGGGAGCGGACATCACGGTGGTGACGTACGGCGCGACGGTGCAGCGCGCGCTCGTGGCTGCGAATCAGGTGGCCGAACAGGGCGTGGATGTGGAAGTGATCGATCTTCGTACCCTGAGCCCGTGGGATCGCGAGACGGTGTTCGCGAGCGTGCGAAAGACGAATCGCGTGATCGTCGGCTACGAGGACTCGATGTCGTGGGGCTACGGCGCGGAGATCGCGGCGGCTGTTGCCGACGAGTGCTTCGCGTGGCTCGATGCGCCGGTGAAGCGAGTGGCGAGCACGGACACCTTCGTGGGCTACGCGCCGCAGCTCGAGGACGCGATTCTGCCGCAGGTCGACGATTTCAAGCGCGCGTATGCGGAGCTGATGCGATTCTAGTGGAGGGAGCTCCTCGGTCGAGAGCCGCTGGACACGAATCAAGCCAATTCGACGAATCGAATCAGTACACTCCGGACACTATCGCGCTCGAAAAGCCGGGATCAAAAGCAACTGATCTTTGACTGGAAACAACAGGGTCGAGGCGCCCGCCTCGCAGTCAACTCACGCACTTGCCCTGCTTCAGTTGCCAACCAACGAACTACCGCTCCTCATGCGCAAGCCACCCGCGCCGAGCACCGGTTCGATTCGTCGGTGATCTCAACCGGTGCATGCAACACTGCAGAGCGTTTCGCCTTCTCCGTTGGTGTCCGTTTGTGTCCGTTTGTGTCATTCTTCACAGTTGCCTTGGCTGGCCCCTAACGACTGTTGCCGGT
>DASXQD010000197.1:0-14165 GCA_036493195.1 Gemmatimonadaceae bacterium
CCGCGTCTCGGTGTCGTCGTCGCACACCACTGAACAGCTCGACGAGGGCGTCTCGATTCTCGCCCGCGTACTTCGTGATGAGGGACTACTTGTATGAGCACTTCTGAGGGGATGGTGCAGTATCACTTTCGTGATGCGATCGGCGGCTTCTTCGAATTTCCGACGGAGAACGCGCGCGCGATTCTGCCTCCGGAGCTGCAGCCGATCGAGCCGCATCACGGCTCGAGCGTGCTCTCGGTGATGGCGTTCGACTTTCACGACAGTCCGGTGGGCGACTACGGCGAGCTGATTCTCTCGATTCTCGTCTCGCCGCGAGTGGAGCCCGGCGTTCCGATGCCACGCTCGGCCTTCTTCCCATTCCGTCTCGCGACCACAACGCGTGAGTCGCGCGAGCACGCGATCGAGCGCTGGCACCTGCCACACTACATGCAGGACATCTCACTCACGTGGGAGCGCGGCGACGGCCACATCACGATCCACGCGACGGACCGCGGCGAGCCGATCGTCGACATGCGCGTGACTGAGCACGAGTGGTCGAACGTCGATCATCGCTATCAGGCGTTCATGAACGACGAGGAGGGTGCGTACACCTCCACGATCATGATGGCCGGACAGTTCTCCGAGAACGAGGAGGAGCGCGGCGGCATCACGATCCACTCGCAGGCGATGACCGGTCTGGTTGAGGACTGGGACGTGGACTTCACGCCGTTCCGCGAGCTGTGGATGAAGAATGGACTTCAGACCTTCCACCCGCTGCAGACGCTGGCCTCCTACGCGCGTCGATGACCGAACGCGTGACGGTGATCGTGAACCCCGCCTCCGGAAGGGGGCGGGGTTCGCGTTTACTCCCTGACATTCGCAATACATTTGCTGCAGTCGGGGTGACCGACGTGCGGCTCACCGCAAGCGCGGGCGACGAGAAGCGCCTCGCGGCGCTCGCGCTGCAGGATGGCGCGACGACGATCGTCGCCTGTGGCGGCGACGGAACGTGGAGCAACGCGGCGAACGCGATTCTGTCGTCCGGCTCCAACTGCCGGCTCGCGCTGCTCGCCGCCGGCACGGGGAATGATTTCGCGAAGACGGTCGGCGCTCCGGCGAGCGATCTCGCCGCGACCGCGAGGCTCGCCGTGGAGGGCCCCGAGATGCTGGTCGACGTGGGGCGCATCGAGGATCGCTACTTCCTCAACGTCACCGGCTTCGGCTTCGACATCGCGGTGCTCGACGACCTCGAGAACATTCCGATGCTCACGGGCGACCTGCTCTATCTGGGCGCCGCGCTGCGTCAGCTCTTCAAGTTCGATGGGATGCCGATCGACATCACCACGGCGGAAGTTGCACGCGGGCCGCGCGCGCATCTCATGTTGATCATCGCGAACGGACGCAACTTCGGCGGGATGTTCCAGATCGCGCCGGATGCGAGGATCAACGACGGGAAGCTCGACGCGATCTCCATTCTCGACGCGCCGCCACTCACGCGCATCTCGATGCTCGCGGCGGCGCCGAGTGGAAGACACGTGCGCAATCCGCTGGTGCTGTCCGAGCAGGCCTCGACGTTCATACTCAAGTTCAGCGCGCCGCCGGCGTACGAGACCGACGGCGAGTACAACAACGCAAAATCGTCGACGATCGAGATCTCGTGCATTCCGGGCGCGCTGCGCGTGGCAACGCCAATGAGCGTGACGGTGTGAAGGCGATCCGTTTCGCCGCGCCGATCCCGACGTATCTCGCAACACTCGCTGCCGGCAAGATCTCGCGACGCTTCTACACCGGCGCGCTCGCGTGCACGCGCTACTTGGAGATTGAGCAGCCCACGCTACCGAGCGAGCGTTGGGTGCGCATCCGGACGCGGCTGGGCGGCATCTGCGGCAGCGACCTGAACGTCATCACGCTCGCCGCGAGCCCGTCCACGTCGCCGTTCTCGAGCTTTCCGTTCGTGCTCGGCCACGAGAACGTGGGCGATGTGGTTGCGATCGGAAGCGGCGTGACGAAGGTGAGCGTGGGCATGCGCGTGACCGCGAATCCCCTCCTCTGCTGCGAGCCGCGCGGGATCGCGGCACGCTGCGGGCCGTGCGAGAGCGGGCATCACTCGCGGTGCGCGCACTTCACCGATGGTGAGATAGCGCCGGGAATGCTGATCGGCACGACGCGCGGGCTGGGCGGCAGCTGGGGCGAGGAGCTCGTGGCGCACGAGGATCAGCTGGTGCGCGTACCCGAAGGAGTGAGCGACGAGGCAGCGGTGCTGATCGAGCCGTTCGCGTGCTCCGTGCACGCGGTGCGCGCGAACATGCCCGAGCCGGGCGAGCGGGTGCTCGTGATCGCCGCGGGATCGATCGGGCTGCTCACGATCGCGGCGCTGCACGCGCTCGCGCCCGGTGCGCACATCACGGCGCTCGCGCGCTACGACATGCAGCGCACGCACGCGACTCGGCTCGGCGCCTCGCAGGTGGTGCCCGCGCGCGGCGACTACACGAAGGCGCTCGCGGATGCCGGAGGCACGCGGCTGCTGAAGCCCATCATCGGGAAACCCGTGGGCGTGGGCGGGTTCGACCGGACCTTCGTGTGCATCGGCGGCGCGCGCGGCATGGACGATGCGATGCGTGTCACGCGCGCGGGCGGCACGATCGTGCTGCTCGGCAACTCGAGCACGATGAATGGACTCGACTGGACGCCGCTCTGGCTCAAGGAGCTGACGGTGCGCGGATCGCTCTGCTACGGCTCACCGGTGCACGCGAGCGCGGGCCAGGGCGCGTTCGCGGAGGCGGCGACGCTCATCGCGAGCGGCGCGGCGCCGATCGCAGAGCTGCTGACGCATACCTTCGCGCTCGGGGATTATCGCAAGGCGCTCGCAACCGCGTCGAACAAGGCGGGCGGGGAGAGCATCAAGGTGGCGTTTCGGTTTTGAGCCCACTCCCCGCGGAGCTTCGCGCGCATTATTCAATGCGTACGACTTCGCTCAACGCTGACACGCCGTTCTCATCGAAGCTCTCGATTGCGAACCAGTAGTGCTGCCCGATGGTGAGCGCACGCAGCTCCAGCGTTGAGCCCTCGTCCGCGAAGCGCTGATAGGTCTGATAGAGCTTGTCCGGCGCGATACCCCACCGAATGTTGTAGCCGACCGCGCCGGTCACGGGTGTCCAGGTGACGTGCGCGTTGCGCGCATCGGTGTCTCGCGTAACGGCGAGCGCTGTGGGGGTGGAAGGCGGAGCACCACCGCCCTTGCCAAAGATGCGTATATCGCTGATGGCGAGCGTCGCCGCGCCCACGTAGAGATGCTCGTAGCGAACGAAGCGCGCGCGTACGGGAGCGGCGAGCTCGATGTACGCGTTGGGTCTGTCGCGCGTCTCGCGCGAGAGGTCCGCGGCGCGGCGCCACGTGCGACCATCGAGCGAAGTGGAGATGCGAAAGCGCGTGTAGATCGCGGAGTCGCTCACGAAGCGCTGCGACTTGTAGTCGGCGTAATTCACCTGCATCGCGCGAATCACCTCGCTGCGTCCAAGATCGATCGTCAGCGCCTCGTGCGGCGAATTCGAGCGCGCGACCCAGATCGTTCGCGGATTCTCATCGGTCACGTTCGACGCTGGAAAGCTGTCGAGCGCCGAGGTCGCGCTCGCGGTCTTGCGATAGGAGAGGAGCATCCAGCCGGTGAACAGCTCATCCGGCCGCTGCCACCGTTTCGTGGGCGCGCGGTGCGGGAAGTCCCCGAAACGCGTGTCGGCGAACATCACTCCGTCACGATCGAATCCTGCCGGGTACAGCACGATGCGTCGCTCGAAGTTCCAGTTCAGGCCAATCCATGTCGTGCCGGTGTTCCAGAAATTCCCGAATGCATCGGCGAACGTGTTGCCGTGGCCCGCGCCGGTGGCGAATCCGCCCGGTCTGTACGAGACGGGATTGTACGACGCGTAGGCGAATGGCCCGAGGGGACTGTCGCCGACATAGGTTCCGTTCGCATACACGTTGTACTCGGTGCCAGGCGCGCCGTACTGCAGATAGTAGTGCCCATCGTGCTTGGTCATCCACGCGCCCTCGACGTACGGATGAATGATCGTGTCACGATGATCGCGTCCGAATCGCTCCCAGCCGTGCAGCTCGGGATGGAGCGCGAGCAGCGGCGTGGGCTCGCCCTCATACGAGAGGTGACGCTCCTTATCGAGCTCTATTCCGTAAATGGGATAGACGTTCGACGATCCCCAGTACAGGAACCAGCGATCGCTGTCGGGATCGTGAAAGAGCGCCGGATCCCACGGTCCCGGCGGAATCGAGTCCAACGGCCATGGCGGCGGCGTACCGACCGGCATCGCGCGCGGCAGCGGCGGCAGCCAGCGGTTGTAGAACTCGAGCCTCCCCCTCTCGGGCGCAGTCGAGAAGAAAATCGGACGCTGCTCGAACGTCGACTGCATCAGATACAACGTGTCGCGCACGAAAAGCGCCGCCGGTGCGACGATGTCCTCCACTGGCCATCTCGTGGGCGTGACGAAGCGCCAGTGAATCAGGTCGGGTGATCGCCAGTACCCACCCGCATCCGACGCGAAGAGAAAGTACTCGCCGCCGTGGCGCAGGATCACAGGGTCGGCACTCGTGCGATAGGAGATCCCCTCGTTGAGCTGTTCGAAATTGTACTTGTAGTCGATGTCGACCGGATTGCAGTAGGTGCCAATGCCGGTGCTCTGCGCACGCGCGATCTGGGAGGCCGCAAGCACCACTCCCGCGAGTGCCGCGAGCAGCACAGACCTCATTGCATTCGTGGCGTCGAGGGCTCCAGCACGAGAGTGTCGCCAGTCACGATGAAGTGCGCTTCCCTGGTATCGGCCGAGCTCGTGCCCGCGAAGAGGGTGAAACTGCCCGGCTCGACGACGCGCCTCATCTGCAGATCGTAGAACGACAAATCCCTCGCGCCAAGCGTGAAGCTCACCGCCTGTGTCGTTCCCGCGCGGAGGTGGACGCGCTGAAAGCGCACGAGCTGCTTCACCGGCCGTGCCACGCTGGCCACATCGTCGCGCAGATAGAGCTGTACCACCTCGTCGGCATCGCGCGTGCCGACGTTCGACACACTCACGCTGACGCCGAGCGAATCTCCGGCGCGAATGTGGTCGCGCGACAGATGAACGTCGCCGTAGCGGAACGTCGTGTAGCTCAGGCCAAATCCGTACGGGTAGAGCGGCATGTCCGAAAAATCGTTGTATCCGCTCGTGTACTTGTCACTGGGATCGTGGGGTCGACCGGTATTCGTGTGCGCGAGATAGATCGGCACCTGCCCCGTTGCGCGCGGGACGGTGACCGGCAGCTTGCCCGAGGGCGAGTATGCACCAAAGAGAACGTCCGCCAATGCGTTACCGTGCTCGGATCCGAGATACCAGCTCTCGACGATCGCGGGGATGCTGTCCGCGATCCACGGAATGGCCAGCGGCCGCCCATTCATGAGCACCACCACCAGCGGCTTTCCGCGAGCGGCATGACTCACGCGCTGTGCCAATTGCAGCTGCGCAAACGGCAGCTCCAGAAACGCGCGGCTCTCCGCCTCGCCCGTGCGGTCGGAGCTTTCGCCGAGCACGAGCACGATCGCATCTGCCTCTCGCGCGAGCGCTTCGGCCTCTGGAATCCCGCTCGTGTCCGCACCCTCCGGTTCAGCGCCAGCCGCATAGCGAACTCGCATGGAGGGATTCGCACGCTTGAGCCCCTCGAGCACCGACACCGCCTCGCTCGCCTCTCCCACGATCGTCCATGATCCCATCGCGCTCTTCGCGTCGGCGGCGAGCGCGCCGATCACCGCGAGCGATTTGATGTCGCGCGACAGCGGAAGCGTCGCTCGCTCGTTCTTGAGCAGCACGATCGATTCGCGCGCGCCCGCGCGGGCGGCCGCGCGATTCGCGACGGTGAGCGTGACTCGCGACGCCTTCGCTTCGCTCGCACCGTGATACGGATCCGAGAACAGGCCGAGCTCGTATTTCACCCGCAGCACTCGACGCGCGGCCGCATCGATCTCGCTGCGAAGCTGTGGATTGTCGCGCGCGCGAGCGGGAAGGCTGTCCGCATACAGCCCGTCCGACATGTCGACATCCACGCCCGCGTGCATCGCGAGCTGCGCCGCGTCGCCGCTCGTGGTCGCGACACTGTGCTTCACGAGCTCCATGATCGCGGTCCAGTCGCTGACGATCAGTCCCTTGAAGCCGAGCCGGCGGCGCAGCACGTCGCGCAACATCCACACGCTCGCGTGCGGTGGCGATCCGTTCACCGCGCTGAACGCCGGCATGACGGAGCCCACGCCCGCATCGATCGCGGCGCGGAAAGGCGGCAGGTACGTGTTCCAGAACGTGCGCTCGCTGAGCTCCGCGGTCGCGTAGTCGCGTCCACCCTCCGATGCGCCGTAACCGGCGAAGTGCTTCGCGGTGGCGAGCAGCGAGGCGGAATCGCTCAGATGCGCATCCTGAAATCCGCGCACGCGCGCGGCCGCCATCACCGAGCCCAGATACGGTTCTTCGCCCGAGCCCTCGACGATTCGTCCCCATCGCGGGTCGCGCGCGATGTCCACCATGGGCGCGAACGTCCACGTGATTCCATGGGCCGCTGCCTCCGTAGCGGCGATTCGTGCGTCCGACTGCGCGAGCCCGGGATCGAAGCTGGCCGCCTCCGCGAGCGGTACGGGAAAAACGGTGCGAAAGCCGTGGATGACGTCGAGCGAGAAGAGGATCGGGATGTGATGCGGCGATTCCTCCACCGCGATCCGCTGAAGTGCGCGCGTGCGATCCGCGCCCCAGATCCCGATGACGGACCCCACCTGCCCCGATCGAATTTGCGCGGCATTCCCCGCAGGCCGCGTCGGCCCGGTCTGCAGCCCCTCGGCCGGCGACATGGTGAGCTGTCCGAGCTTTTCCTCGAGCGTGAGCGTGGCGAGAAGCGAGTCGACGAACCGGGTTTCGCGCGCGTCGGAAGAGGCAATCCCGAAGGGCGGAGAGGCGACGCTCCGTCGCGATGCGCTGCAGGCAATCGCAGCAAGGGCTGCGAAGGAGAGCGTCAGAATTCTCACGCGAGTACGCTCACCGTTTATCGCAGTGGAATCAAGGCGACGCGATGGTTGTGCCCTGGCCTGCTCCGCGCTTGACATTCCTGCGGAATGCGCTTAGGATAGCCAAGGCTGTAGAATGTCTACATCCGTAGAACCTCTACGCACATGGAGGCGCATGCCCCGGAAACAGCCCGGCTCCTCGCGCATTGAGCTGCTGCAGGGGACGCTCGACATGCTCATTCTGCAGACGCTCGCGTGGGGACCACGCTACGGGTTCGGGATCGCGCAGATGATCCGCGCCGGCTCGCATGACGCGCTGCAGGTGGACACGGGATCTCTCTATCCCGCCCTGCACCGGCTGGAGCGACACGGCGCGATCGAGGCGGACTGGGGCGTATCGGAGAACAACCAGCGCGTGCGCATCTATCGGCTGACGGCTGCCGGCCGCCGCCGGTTGTCAGCCGAGCGCTCGCGATGGCAGCAACTCGCGGATGCGATCGCCGGCGCAATGGCGCCTCCCGCCAAGAGCGACGCATGAGCATCGCGCGATTGCTGCGGCTGGGGCGCGCGCGCGGCGATGTGGAGATTGGAGAAGAGCTCGAGTCGCATCTGAAAATGGCGATCGAGGAGCGAATCGCGCGCGGCGAGTCACGCGCGGATGCCGAAGCGAACGCGCGACGCGAGTTCGGGAACGTGGGTCACGTGCAGGAGGTCGCGCGCGAGATGTCGGGCAGCTTGTGGCTCGAGCGTTTCGCGCAGGATGCCCGCTTCGGGCTTCGCATGCTGCGCCGCGCTCCGGGATTTTCGATCGTCGCCATTCTCTGTCTCACGCTCGGCATTGGGGCCAACGCAGTTGTCGGCGGATGGATCGAGGGAATTCTCTTTCGTCCGTATCCCGGAGTCGCGAATGAGGATCGCCTCGTGCACGTGGCGGGAACCGCTCGTGGCGATCCGGAATTCACCGATCTCTCGTTTCCGGATTTCTCAGATCTGGAACGGGAGTCGAAGTTCTGCGATGCGTTCATCGTGAGCAAGATCATCGGTACCACGCTCTCCGCCGGTGATCGGGCCGAACGCGTGACGGGATTGATGGTGTCGCCGAACTATTTCGAAGCGCTCGGCGTACGCCCGGTGCTCGGACGGGGATTTGCGCCGGATGAGGGAACCGGATGGAATGCGCATCCGGTGACGGTGATCAGCTACAGAGAATGGCAGGACCGATTTCACGGCGATCCGGCGATTATTGGAAGGACACAGCAGTACAACGGTGTCACGCACGTGATCGTCGGTGTCGCTCCGGAGGGATTCATCGGGACGTTTGTCGGGTACTCGATGCAGTTCTATGTCCCGACATCGATGCAGGCGGCGTTCGACCCGAGCGGCTACAAGCTCGAGGATCGCGATGCGCGCTGGATCGAGGGATTTGCACTCCTCAAGCGAGGCGCGACTCTCGATCAAGCGCAATCGGAAGTTTCGGCCGCGGCCGCGCGGCTCGCGTCAACCTATCCCGACCAGGACCGCGGGCGTGGTGTACGCCTGTTGCCACTCTGGCGAGGAACGTTCGACGGCGCGCAGAATCTGATGCCGACGCTCCGCATCGGACTCGCTGTCGCCGTATTCGTGCTGCTCATCGCCTGCGCCAACGTCGCGAATCTGCTGCTCGTGCGCTCGTTCGTCCGTCGTCACGAGATTACCGTGCGACTCTCACTCGGCGCCGGACGCATGCGCCTCATACGCCAGCTCTTCACCGAGGCGTTGCTGCTGTCCGCGATCGCCACAGGCTGTGCCGCGCTGCTCGCCTACTGGCTGCGTAATTCACTCGCACTCTTTTTTCCATCCAGCGCTGGCGTCGTGTACACCTTTCGTGGCGATTTCGATTGGCGCGTGTGTGTGCTGAGTGCGATGATCGGGATCATGTCGGTGGTCGTGTTCGCCGCCGTGCCGGCGCTGCAGTCGAGCCGCGCCGACCTGTCGGGGGCGCTCAAGTCCGACTCGCGGAGCTCGTCGGGACAGCGCGACCGCTCGCGTCTGCGCGCCGCACTCGTCGTCTTCCAGGTCGCTCTGAGCTTCGTCCTCCTCGTCGCCGCGGGGCTCGTGCTGCAGAGCCTGCAGAGCATCAGCGACGCGAGTCCCGGTTTCTCGACGGATGGAGTGCTCGCCACCTCTCTCAACCTGTTCGCGGCCGGCTACGACAGCAGCCGTGCAAAGACATTCGACGATCGACTCGTGCAGCGCATCCGCTCGATCGGTGGTGTCGACACCGTCGCAATCGCGCGAAGCCTTCCCTTCTCCACCCGGCCATACGACAGCGGCCCGATCGCGGTGGATGGCTTTGTCCCCAATGCCGACGAGCAACCGACGGCGCGCTACAACTCCGTCAGTCCGGGCTATTTCGCGACGTTGGGCATCGATCTCCGTTCCGGACGCGACTTCACGACTGGCGACGACGAATCCTCCGAGCCCGTCGCCATCGTGAGCGAGACGATGGTCGACGAGTTCTGGAGAGGCGAGAGTCCGATCGGCAAACGCCTGCAGGCAGGAGGGCGGTGGCGTCGCATCGTGGGCGTCGCGAACAACGTGAAATTCGAGTCGCTGCTCGATGCACCACGGGCGCTCTTCTACCTTCCGCTGCGACAGAATTTCTCGACGCAGGGGGCCATCTTCATTCGAACACGACAGACACCGGATGCGCTCAGACGAAGCCTCGCCCGCGAGATACGTGCGCTCGATCCACGCGTGGCGCCGTACGAGGTGCTCACCCTGCGCGAGCAGGTTCGTCGCGCCACTTCCGCACAGCGCATAGCCGTTACGCTGCTCGGAATGTTTGGTGCGCTCGCGATGCTCCTGGCAGGCATCGGTCTGTACGGCACGATGGCCTACGCGGTGTCGCAGCGCACGCGCGAGCTCGGGCTGCGCACGGCGCTTGGAGCGGCTCCGTCCGTGCTGCTGCGACTCATCATCTCCCAGGGACTCCGGCTGACGGCGATGGGCATCATCGTAGGCGGGGTGGCCGCCTTTGCATCGACACGCCTGATCGCCTACATGTTGTATCGGGTGAGCCCGCGCGATCCGCGAGCGTTCATTTCCGCGCTCGTGGTCATGGTGCTCGCCGCGCTGCTCGCGTGCGTGGCGCCAGCGTGGCGCGCGGCTCGAACAGATCCCGTCACGGCGCTTCGCTGACCCCGTCTGTCGCGGGAGGGTCGCGCTGGCCGAAAGGGCGGTTGCGTACCCGGCCGCATCGCTCTCATCTTGCGAGGTACCCGCCCCCGGAGACAACCATGCACACCCTTGTTATTCTGCGGCGAGCGTTCGCCGCCGCCGCCGCGTTGGCACTCGTCCCCGCCGTATCCTTTGCGCAGGCGCCCGACACGGCGGCCGTTCCAAAGGTCGGCACCCAGGCGCCCGACTTCTCCGCTCCAGCCTCCACGCGCTACGGCCTGCTGAAGAATCCGCTGCATCTGTCGGATCTGCGCGGCAAGACGGTCGTACTCGCGTTCTTTCCGAAATCGCGCACGTCGGGATGCACCGTGCAGATGGAGTCGTACCGCGATCGCTACGAGAAGCTGTTCGCCGGCGGCAAGGGTGTGGTCGTTGTCTCGATCAGCGCGGACGCCGACACCACGCAGCAGTCGTGGGCGCGCGACGCGAACTTCCCGATGGTGTTCGTGAGCGATTCCAGCGGGGCGATCGGGAAGATGTACGGTGCGTTTCTCCCGAAGTACCACATGGACAATCGCCTGGCGTTCGTGCTTTCGCCCGAGGGCAAGATCACGTATCGCGCAGTGCCGTTCAAAGAGATGACGGAGGGCGCGTACGGTGAGCTCGCGTCCGCGGTCGCGAGCGCGTCGCACAGCACGACGGCCGGGACGCATTGAGAGGTCGCGCCGCCCGACTGCATTCGCGCACGACGTCCAAACGCGCGCCCGCCGGCACCGAGAGATCGGACCGGACGGCGGCGCACGGTCTGCTCCAGGCGGCCGAGCGCGACTTGCAGCAGGTGGTGCTCGACATTCACGATGGTCCCGTGCAGGACATATTCAGCGCGCTGTCGCAGGTGCATCTGCTGCGCATTCGCCCGGAGCTCCAGGCCGGCGAAGCATCGATCGGGCTTCGGCGCGTGGCCGCCGCGCTCGAGCGCGCGCTCGGTGAGATTCGAAGCTTCATCGGCGCGTTCCGTCCGCCCGAGTTCGAGCGGCGTCCCGTAGGCGCGATCATCGAAGGGCTGGTCGTGCAGCACGAGTCCATCACGGGCAATAGCGTGGATCTCGAGCTCGCGGACGACCTCCCCGAGGTGTCGGTGTCGCTCAAGATCGCGATCTATCGCATTCTGCAGGAAGCGCTCGCGAACGCCACGCGTCACGCGCAGGCCACCGAACAATCCGTTCGCATGGTGGTAGAAGACAATGAGCTCGTGATCGAGGTGCGTGACGATGGGCACGGCTTCGATGTCGCCGGCGTTCTCGAAAGCGAGAACGACGTCGGCGTGACGGGCGGGCACTTTGGGTTGCGCGGAATGCGCGACCGGGTGGCGATCATGAACGGATCGCTGGAGATCGACTCGGGCGAGGACGGCACGTGCGTCGAAGTCCGGTTTCCATTGGTGGCGCAATGATACGCGTGATGCTCGTCGACGATCATCCACTGGTGCTCGAAGGGCTGCGCGCGATGATGGACGCGGAGCGCGACATCCAGGTGGTCGCAACCACCACCGAGGGCGAGCGCGTGCCGGAGCTCGTGCGTCTGCATCGTCCGGACGTGGTCGTGCTCGATCTCGAGCTCGGCACCACGAACGGCTACGAGGTGCTCAAGAAGTTGCGCGCCGAACAGTCGCAGATCCGGGTGCTCGTGCTCACCGCGTACGGCGACGGGGAGTCGATGCGCGCGGCACTCGAGCATCAGGCGGACGGCATCGCGCTCAAAACCGACGCGCCTGCGCGCACGGTCGATGCGCTTCGAGCGGTACACTCGGGAGTGCTCGTTTTTCCTCAGGCAGCGAAGCGCTGGATGCGCAAGACGAACGAGCGCGCGATCGCGGGGCCGGGCTCGCTGAGCGAGCGCGAGCGCGAAGTGTGGGCACTCCTCGCAGCGGGATTGTCGAACGGCGTGATCGCGACGCAGCTCGGAGTCAGCGCGAGCACCGTCAAGTTCCACACGCAGAATCTCTTTCAGAAGCTCGGCGTGAACAACCGCACCGCTGCGGCCGTCGAGTACGAAAAGCAGATTCCTGCGGCCGCGCGTGGGCGGGAGAAGCTGGTCTAGGCAGGGAGAGCGCTCAGCCGATGTCCTTCATCCCTTCGCCGGTGTGATGTCGACCGCGATCCCTCGCCACTTCTGCTGATTGAAGCGCCACACGCTCAGAATGCAGCGAGTGGCGTGACCGAGCAGAATCGAGAGCCAGATGTGGATCGGCTGCAGCGTGCCCAGGGAGCGGATCGTGAAGCAGATGCCGAGCGGGATGATCACCTGCGACACGATCGAGATGTAGAGCGGGCTCTTCGTGTCGCCCGTGCCCTGCAGCGCTCCCGTATAGGTGAGGGCGACGGAGATGAACAGCCCCGAGAAGCTGAGCACGCGCAGCAGCTGGGTGCCGAGCTCGATCACCGCCGGCTCGTGCAGGCCGAAGATCGCGAGCAGCTGGCGCGGAAAGAAAAAGAAGAGCAGGCCGATGAATGCCGCTGCCGTCACCGCGATGCGTGAGGCGAAGTGCACGGCCTTCACGGCGCGCTCGGGGTTTCCGGCGCCCAGATTCTGTCCCGACATCGCGGACGCTGCGCCCATGAGCCCCATCGACGTCCACGTGATGAGCGAGAAGAGCTCGGAGTAGGAGACGGTGAACACCGCCTGCGCGACCGCACTCTGCGCGAGTGAGCCGATGAACGAGAGCATCAGCACACCGCCCACGTTCATCGCGATCCCCTGGATGCCGGTGGGAAGTCCGAATCTGAAGAGCGAGCGGATGATCGTGAAGTCGGGCCCCCACCCGACTCCTCGCGGGAACGACACCACCCATCCGCCCTTCCAGAGCTTGATGAGCGAGTAGGTCGCGATGATTCCGGTCGCCGTCACCGTTCCCATCGCGGCCCCCGCGGTGCCGAACGCGGGAATCGGACCGAGGCCGCGGATGAGGATGACATTGAAGATGATGTTGAGCACCGTCATCGTGACGCCGAGGATCATGGGCGTGCGCGCGTCGCCGGCGGAGCGAAGCGCGCCGCTCAGCATGAAGTACACGAGCATGCCGGTGCTGAACGTGAACATGATCCGCAGGAATGGCAGCGCCTGCACCTTCACCTCGGGGGCGGCGTTCACGAGATCGAGCAGCGTCGGCGCGAGGAAGAGGCCAACTGGCGCCATCACGAAGATGGACAATCCAATGGCGGTGACGAACGCCTGGTACACCGTGCGATTCACCTTGTCCTCCTCGCCGGCGCCCGCAAAGCGCGAGACGAGCACGCTCATCCCGGTGAAGAGTGACGAGATGAAGACGATGACCATGATGAAGATCTGATACGACACACCGATCGCGGCGTTCGCGGTGAAGCCGATCAGGTGTCCGACCAGGATGTGATCGACGATCCCCTGCATCCCTCCGATGATGTTCGTGAGCATCGTGGGCCACGCGAGCTTCCACACGGCCGGCGCGAGCGGGCCTTCGATGAGCGAGCGATCGAAGGGCTTCCGGGAAATGGGCGAGTGACGCGGCAGCGTGTCCGCTGCCGTCGCGGGCGGTGATGGCGCGACGACGTCCGTCACGTGGGGATGCCGCGGGTGGATCGAGCGATCACGCTGTCGATGCTCCAGGCACCGCCGCCGGCGAATGCCATGTACAGGTACAGGAAACAGAAGATCGCGGCGGGCATGCCGCCGCTTGCGGTAATGTACGGCGAGACCGGATTGTGGACCTGCCAGTACGCAACCGCCATCTCACCGGAGAGAATGAAGGCTACGGGCCGGGTGAGAAAGCCGAGGACCAGTGAGACGCCGCCAACGAGCTCGAGCCATGCCGCGAGATGCAACTCCCACATGGGCGGAATCACCGGCATGGAGGGGATGACGGCCGGCGGCGGTGGAAAGCCGAACGCCTTCATCGCGCCCGTCATGATGAAGATGACTCCGGCGACAATGCGGAGCACCGCGAGCATGCGTGAGGTCCAGGCGGGCG